>NZ_JBSSEL010000008.1:0-197521 GCF_054061655.1 Pedobacter sp. UYEF25
CGGTGTTTGAGTAGCATTAATTTAGACACTTTATGGCATCTTATTGGAATAAAATTAATAAATTAGAACTGTAAACTGCTTTACATAGGAATTTGTTGTTAGCAGAGGTTTTTTTATTTCATTTTTTCAATTTCTTCATAAGTGTAATTTTTGTACTCAACGCCAAACCTTTTTGCATTTTCTTCTACAGTAGTCTCGAACCCAGCTTTCTTTCTTCGACTGTTCACTTTTTCCGCATTTTCAATTGGTAAAACATAAATAACCTGTTCCTTTTTACCCGTTTTTTTATTAGTAATAGATTTCCCTTCTAGTTGAGTTCCATAGATTTGTGGCTTTTTTTCTTCGGTTAATTTTCTATCAAGCATCATCGCTACGTCAGTAAAAGAGATTTCTTTATCTTTTCCTGCTTTTTCAATCAAAGGATAATATTTTTCAATCTTCGGTGAATGTTGTATGACTAGAAAGACTGCGGTATTGGTCGGCTGTCCCACTAATGATTTACCTGGGTAACCATATTTTGAAATTATCTCTTCAACTTTAACTAAGTTAAGACTGTCAGTTTTAGCGATTATTGCCCACGTATTCTTGTCTAGATATTCTTTTGAATAGCCTGTCAATTTGGCGATTTCCTGTTTTCTTAGTTCGTTAGTCTGAGTGTCGATATATTCTCTGAATATTTGGTCTTTTATTAAAATGCTATCAAGTTCACTTTTTAAGTCTTGATTAATTTTATTTTGGGATCTACATCCAAATGGAATTAAGCTGATTAATATGAGAAATATTGTTTTGTTCATTTCAGGAGTTTTGTGTCTTTCTAAAATTGCACCTAACTTGTATATATGTCTAACGCTGTCAGACCTATCCGCCTATTTTTGGGTAGATTGGTCTAATAATCGTCATCTTTTTGGTCAGTCTAATGTATAAATTAATGATCATAAATCATCAAATGGACTTTTTATTTGTTGTAAGCTTTTAGTATTTACACGGGTATAAATTTCAGTAGTTTTACTGCTATTGTGCCCCAATAATTCTTGTATATGCCTTAATTCAGTACCACTTTCTAATAAATATGTGGCATAACTATGGCGTAACCAGTGCAAAGTAACCGGTTTGGCAATCTTAGTTTTCTTGGCATTATGCACCAACAAATACAATTCCAAACCTAAGTTTACCTTCCAATAAATTAAGCGCTCTACCAAAATATCGCTACATAATGGTCTAACAAATACATCTATCCAATATACGGTTGCAAAACTTACAAAGTATAATCCTTCTTTATTATCGAACTTTTATTTACGGCTCACTGTTCAGGTGTTTATTAGTCTTCATTCACACGCGGCACGCGTGCGCTAACGAAGGCTTTTACAGGCTGGCGTTCTTTCTGTCGTGGTTTGACCGTCCATATTTATTTATTCCCTTTTGCTCTGTTATGAGATTTACATAACATTTCACAATTCTTTGTGTCTGTTGCACCGCCTTTGCTCCAGGCCATTACGTGGTCTGCATCCATTTCAGCAAATTTCCATATTTTCGTTTTGTTTGCATCGTGACCGATTGCACAAAATGAACAATTTGATATTCCTTTTTTCTCTGCTTCTGTTGTCTGAATAGCGTATTTCGATTTTTTTGTTGCTTCGTCAAAAACTCGTACTTCTAAAAGTTTTGTGTTGCTTAACCCACCCAAAATAAATTCAAATATTCCTTTTCGGTTTTTCACATAAGGGTCAGCATAAAGTTTTTTTACTTGCTCCGAAACTGTTTTTGAGTTGTAAGGTTGTTTTTTGTAGGCTTCATAAAGACTACCCCATTCAAGTCCTTTCATTTCGCTTTCTACGTCTATAAAAACTGTAGAAACCCAGTCAATTACGCTTTTGAAATAGTTTTTTAATTCGGTTATGTTTGAGTCAAATCTGTGTCGGCTCATATAATCGCCTACATTTTCTTTGCTTACCCATGCCAAAGCTCTTTCTAAATATTCTTGTCGGTTTGCGCTGCCTGAAACATAGGCACTCCATTTTTGAATGTTTGCGTTTTGGCTGTTGCTAAATTCTTCTTTGCCAAGTGTTACAAATGGACCAGAATAAACTGCGTTTAAAAGTTCTTGATTATTGAGCGGAACTCCTGCAATATTGATAGTCCTAAACCATTGTTTTATTTCGCTTTCTGTGCCTTCACATTCGTAAATTAAAAGTTTGGTTTTTAAAATTTTTTCTTGTTTATCGGTAGCAATTCCACTAAAATATTGCTCCATTCCGTTTTCGTCTTTGATTGCAAATTTGTTGGTTACAAATCGCCCAAAACTTGTAATTCTTTGTTGTCCGTCTAAAACTTCAAGGCTGTCTTTGTTGATTTTGCTGAAGTAAATTAGTCCTAATGGATAGCCTTTTAAAATTGACGAAATAACGGCAACATCTCTTTTGCCATCTGCATAAATATAGTTTCTTTGATATTCAGGTTGAATTGTCAAAGATCCCGAAAGGCCAAACAAACCTTTGCCTTCAAGTTCGTTGTAAATGAACCCATCGCAAATGTCTTTTATTTTTATATCTGTTCTTAATGTTGTGTTCATTATTTTTTTCGTCTAATTAATATCCTTGCGTATGGAACTACTACTATTTCATCTTTAATCATATATAAATCTCCATCAACAGCTCCACGTTTTTGAATTTCTTTTCTATATTTTTTATGTTCTAATTTATATGGTTTAACGCCACACTCTATACCCGAATTTGAAATACCTAAACCAATAATCTCAAATTGGTCTGGCGAATATTTATCAAGGAAACTTATAGGTACGCCCATTGCCCCATTGTAATCACTTGGAATTGCATCTGTAAAAGAAACATCTATTGCATTAAAATTTTCATACTTATCGTACTCTTTACCTTTAAGTTCCTTATGTTTACTGAATTTGATATTATCTTGCATTGTCATTAAAGGTAAAATTTGGTGTCTTCTACCGTGGTCTATATTAGTAAACCAACAACAATTTCTAAATTTTACTAATCCAGTTTCTTTGTCAAAAACTCCTTCAGCATACTCATTAGAAATTGGGGAAGAGAAATAAGCGTTGCCAGATTTGAAACCACTGCCAAGCCACATTTTGTTATTTTTAATTATTGCAAAAACATCTCTGTAAGTGATCGCATTCATACTGCCAATAACTACAAACTGTTTGTCAGCTTCAATAATCCAAGATAAGAACTCACGAAATAAAGAAAAAGGTGGATTTGTAATTATTATATCTGCTTCGTCTCGTAGTTTTCTAATTTCAGCACTTTTAAAATCTCCATCGCCTTTTAAGTAAGTCCACTCCAAATCGTTTACGTCAATTTTTCCGTCTCCACTTGTGTCATGGTCAAGCGTAAATATTTTTCCGTTTAGAATGGTTTTTGTTTTGTCAAATTGGGGTGCGTTGGTTTCAAAAAGTGTTGGTGCATAGATTATTTTAAGCTTCTTGCTGTCGGGTGCATAACTCGTACTAATGAGTTTTTTAAGTTTTAGTCTTTCAAAGTTCTGTGCAAAAAATTTTGTAAAGTTGCTCCACTCAGGGTCATCACAAGGCAATAAAACAATCTTATCTTTGAAAGCATTTAGGTTGAAATCTAAATAAGCCATTATCTCTTTCTCAATGTCTTGGTATTGAGTGTAGAATTCATCATTTTTTACCGATTTTGCTTTTGTAAGATTGCTATTTGCCATTTATTTTATTTCAGTTCGTTAAGTCGCAAATTTACGATTTTAATTTTTTGTATATCTGTCGGTTTTGTCGTTAGTGTCGGTCGTCCTACACTTGCTTGTAACGTTTTGAAAGTTTTTGCAGACTTGGCGTTGCTTCTAGAACCAACATCTTAGCGCATTAAACTAAAACTATTGACAAAAGATTTTACGTATGACTCCTCGCTGGCGCACGCGTGCCGCGTGTGCATTTGTTAACATCATAAATATTCTATTTCGATTAAACCTTTACCACCACTATAATCTATTGCACTGCTATACCTCCAATGCCAGGCTTCATTTACAAAACCCGAAACCACCGGATTGTCATGTAGATAATCTGCTTTCTGTTCAATAACGGCTGTACTCCATAATTCTATCGGCTTATTGTTGTGTTGCCAAAACTGACTTCCTTTAACATTGCTGCTTTTTAATCCTGCCTTTTTAAACATCCAAAGCATCCACTCCTTTCTGCTTTCTAAGCTATTTTCCGTTATGGCCTTTACAATTTGCTTTGAGGTGTGGGATTTAAAGCTACCCAGCAAAACATCAGGATTGTTATCTTTTGCGCTAAATATTAAATGCACATGGCTTGGCATTATGCACCAACAATACAATTCCAAACCTAAGTTTACCTTACAATAAATTAAGCTCTCTACCAGAATATCGCTATATAATGGTCTAACAAATACATCTATCCAATATACGGTTGCAAAACTTACAAAGTATAATCCTTCTTTATTATGGAATTTGTGTTTACGACTCATTGTTCTCTGTGTCTTCTTACTTTATTAAAAATTCACACGCGACACGCGTGCGCCGGGTTGTCTTTTTATATAATGATTCATTCACACGCGATACGCATGCGCTTGCGAGGGTTGTCTTTTTATATAATTACAAATTCACACGCGACACGCGTGCGCCGGCGAGGGTGAATTTGTATTTACGACTCATTGTTCTCTGTGTCTTCTTACTTTATTACAAATTCACACGCGACACGCGTGCGCCAGCGAGGTGCTATATAATGGTCTAACAAATACATCTATCCAATATACGGTTGCAAAACTTACAAAGTATAATCCTTCTTTATTATGGAATTTGTATTTACGACTCATTGTTCTCTGTGTCTTCTTACTTTATTACAAATTCACACGCGACACGCGTGCGCCGGGTTGTCTTTTTATATAATTATTCATTCACACGCGACACGCGTGCGCCAGCGAGGGTATTTACGACTCATTGTTCTCTGTGTATTCTTACTTTATTACAAATTCACACGCGACACGCGTGCGCTAGCGAGGGGTTGTCTTTTTATATAATTATTCATTTACACGCGACACGCGTGCGCTAGCGAGGATTAAACCTCCTCTCGCTTTGGTTTATTGGGAAATATTTCTTGAGAGGCGAGGTATTGTACCATCGTGATGCCGTAATGGATGCAAACGTGTTCGATGGTTAGGCGTTTGGGGGCTACAATTCCCATGGCTTTGTTTACAAGATTCATTTCGCGGAAGCTGGTTGTTTTGGAGCAGCTTAGCAGCAACCTAAAGTTACTCGGGCGGACAAAAATTTGTTTTACACTCATAATAAGAGGTTTATTCGTTAATTTTTGATTAGATGATATAGGCGAGAGTTATAAATGTGTATTCAGTTAAAATGGTTAGGTATTTAGCTATTGGTTTAATAAAATCGACAACTTATTTCCTGGGTGGGACTGTCTTTGTTTGGCAAGATTTCAACGGCTAATTAATAAATATAGCATTTTTTTCAAAGAAGTACCTGAGGTTTTTGATTAAATACTCAAAAGTAGTGAGGCTACATCGTTAAGAATCTGTTGCCTACAAGACAAATTCGATGGAAGGTGTACAAGCGCTAAGGCTGGAAATTAAGAGTGCAATTGTGCCGTAAACGATGCAATACTGCAAATAAGATCGACAAGGTATGCGGTACAAACGGCAATGTAAGAGATGCAATGCGCATTGTATGCGGGACATGAAGGATTGTCTGCGGTACAACAATCAATGTATGCGGTACAAGAAAGAATGTCTGTGGTACATGGGGCAATACATGCGGAACAAGAGGCCATGTATGCGGTACAAGTGGCCATGTATGTGGAACATAGTTCCTTGTATGCGGTACAAAATCGACGTCGAGGTTGTGGAATGGGTGTTAGGCGATACTTTTGAGGGCATTTTGTTGAATATACCTCAGCGGCCAATAGTTGTCGGATGGAACCAAGAGTTGCCAAAAGTATCCAAAAACACCAAAAAGAACTAAAAGCATCACGAAGTGCCAAATGCTTTGATTCCGCACATGGCGCCTTTTTTTTATGGTTCAGCTCCTGTACCTTGTTTCGAGAAGGCAATGGAGTCTTCCAATTAATTCATTACGGATATGAAAATCCCTAAACTTGTATTAAATTACCAGAGGTACAGCGATGCAAAGCTGGATGTTAAAACACAGGCCATTATTGGAGCCTTAACCGCCAATGCCAATTTTCCGGCTACGGTTCCCACCCTCGCCAATTTTACCGATGTGGCTACTTCTTTTTCTGATGCCTTAACAGCAGCAGCTTCCAGGGCGAGGGTGGCGGTTTCTTTAAAAAACGATGCCCGCGAAACGCTTTTAACCAGTTTACGTCTATTGGCCATGAATATAGATTCGCTTGCAGAAAGCAATCGTTCTAAATTGGTAAGTTCTGGAATGGATTTGGTTACCGAAAGCGATAATGCTGTCGCCTTATCTGCCCCACAAGAATTTGTTATTGCAGATGGGATGAACCCTGGTGAAGTTAAATTTATGGTTAAGGCGGTAGAAAACGCTAAATCTTACATCTTCGAATATACAGAAGAACCCTTAACGCTAGACAGTAGTTGGATCTCGAAAGGCGCATCAACCCGAGAATATACTTTTGGCAATATGGCCAGTGGGAAGCGCATTTACGGTAGAGTAGTAGCCATTGGTACGCGAGGGCAGGAGGGAACAACCAATGTATTGTCGCGAATGGTACAGTAATTTGAAACGGATATTTGTAGATAAACAAAAAATGCCCAACCCTTAATGTTGCTGTAATGCCCAGGGAGCAAGAATTGGCAGGCGGTTGACTTTACCTAAACCTAAATATTAATTGTAGACTGCTTCCCATCGGAATGAATTAATTGGTTGGGCTTTTTTTAAATTCAGCTTAAAGAGACATAGGTAAGATCTTCAATGCCAATGGGTTGAAATTACCTTTAACGTTTCCTTTTTTTTATGCCTTAGTTTTTCCAACCCCACTGCTGTTAAGTTGAGGGATTCTTTGTTAAAATGGGTTCAAGAATTTAATTGCTATGGTGCAGGGTTGTTGTTTTCGTTTATTTTTCCTTAACACGCATACGTTTAAATCAACTTAGAATTTGTAGCTATACCCTAAGCGCAGCACCTGTGTTTCGTAATAATCCTCACTTGTATAGCTAAAACCAACTCCCTGAATTTGCCTTTTGATCACCAATGTATTGAGCAAATCAGTTGCGTTAAAGAAAATTTCTCCTTTACCTTTCTGAAGAGATTTTTTTACACCTCCATCTATTGAAAATCTGGAAGAAATTTTTCCCTGAGGAATAAGGTTGGGCGCTAGGTACACTGCGGTAGTTTGTGCTGCCCAGCCGTTTCTAAAATTGAAGGTATTGTTCAGTTTTAAGTTTCCCGACGTAATGGATTGTGTTGAAGCAGAAAAAGTATTAGGCCGTGGATAAAGGTTCTGCACGGTGAACGCATCAATTTGGTTTCTATAAATGTTCCCGTTAATGTTAACCGAATAAACATCAGATAGTTTTTGGCTCCAAATGGCTTCTAATCCTGTATTGGAGCTTTTCCCAGCGTTTTGAAAGATGGCATATACCAAGGTGCTTCCCGGCACAATGCTCGAAATCCTTGTAATGGTGCCTGTTGCAAAGCGGCTATATACCGCGCCATATAGGTATCCTTTGTCCGTATTTAGTTTATAACCTAATTCTAAAGAATTGGTAAACTGTGGTCGCAAAGCGGGGTTGCCGACTTTTATAATTTCCGCATCATCGTACTTAGGGAAAATACGAATGTCTACCTCATTGGGTCTATCTACCCGGCGGTTGTAGAAAACGGAAAGTTTGCTGCGATCATTCAGTTTGTAAGCCAATCTTAAATTAGGAAAGGGCTGGGTATAGTTGTAAAGGGAGCTTTTGTAGGTACTATGAGTTGGATTTACGTCGTATTGGATGTTCACATACTCCACACGCAATCCTAATTCAGCTTCCCACTTTTCATTTTCAAATGCATAATTGGTATACAGTGCTGGGATCAATTCCTTATAGGTTGCCCAACCTCCTGCATCGGTATCTAACACCGAATTTACTCCTGGAATAAAATTCATGTCGGTGGGGATGTTTCTGTTACGCAATTTAAACCCGGCTTCAATCCGACCATATTTTAATGGTTTGATGTAATCTATGTTAAAATTATACACCTGCTCATCCGACAATAACTTAAAAGCATCTGTTCCGGTGGAGGCGGGCAGGTAATTGTCGTAAAAGTATTTTTCATTTTCCCGGTGAAACGTGTAATTAAAACCGATGTTTAACAAGTGGCCCGCATCTTTAAATTTATGTTGAAAAGCAGCCGTGGCCATTGCCGTGGTTTTAAGCTCATCTTCTAAGAATTGCCATAGGCGTAAACGTTGGGATAGGTCTCTATTAAAAAACGGTTGATCGCCACGGTCAATTATTTTTTCACTTCCATATAAACCAGAAAGGGTTAGGGTGTTTTGCGCGTTGATGTTCCAATCTACGCCGGCTTTGCTTGTAAAAAAGTTGGTGTTTCTATTCCTCTTCAATTGCGAATTGATTGCCGTTCCATCGGCATACGTACGTGTTACGTATTCATTTTTATTTAACGTCTCCGTATATAAATTATCTACTTGAAGAAAGACATTTGCTTTTCCTTTTCGATAATTAAGAGAGACTGACGGATTTATTTTTGGTGTAGTGGTGTATTGTGGTCTTATGGTGGGCAAGTTTTTCCTTCTTTCCCATAGCGCGCCTAAGCCAGTGGTTAAACCAAGTTTGCCATTAAATCCATTTTGATTGTTTTTCTTCATGATGATGTTGATGATTCCGGCGTTTCCATTGGCATCATACTTTGAAGATGGGTTGTTGATGATTTCGATCTTATCTATGGCAGATGCAGGCATATTATCTAAGCCCGATTGGCTTCCAAAACCCGTTAATGCGGTTTGCTTCCCATCAATCAGGATCGTAATCTTTTCATTTCCCCTTAACTGTACTTTGCCATCTTGTACTGTAACACTCGGCAGGTTTTGCATGCTTTGCAATACAGAACCTCCACTTCGGCTAATGTTGTTTGCGAGCGAATAGCTCTTTCTATCCATTTTACTGCTTATTTCGCTTACTTTTCCGGTCACAGTTACCCCCGCTAACGTGGTTGCCGCTTCCTCTAATTCGATTAAACGATGGTCTATAAATGCCGATAGACTGCCAATAAATAAAGGTTGTTTTTTACTTATAAAGCCCATAAATGAAATTTCCATTAGGTAGTTGCCTGGTTTTAGGTTTGATATGGAGAACCTGCCTTCCTCATCGGTAATCGTACCAGCAACGAATGTGGAGTCTTTTTCATTTTTCAGCACCACGCTTACATAAGGCATGGCGGTTTTTTCGGCCTTGCTTTTTACCATACTTGAAACCGTCACCGATGAAATCTGAGAAAAGACCATCGAGGCTGGCAATAGGGCAATCAACATAAAGAATAGTCGAATTTTATTCATGGTATTAATTCTTAGTTATTGTTAAATGTTTTTCTAAATTTTATAATTCAACTTTTTTTGTTGTCATTCAATTCGGGGCGTAAAAGCTCCGTTGAAGTCTGGGATTTTTGCAGCTTGTTTTATTTTCATGCCTGCATGGTTCTTTGAAACATGATTTCTTTAGATTGGAAAAAATTGTCAACGTTGACTGTTTAAGCCATTTTCTTTCTGCTCGCAAGACTTCCATTGACATCATGGGTCAAAGATTCGAAATGATTTAGCATAAATTTTGAATTTTGGCGCGGGATATGGGTTTCTTGCGGCGCTGCCCTTAAAAGGGGAGGTGGATAAAAGGCGTTGATTATTCTTCCCACGAATTTCTCACCATTTCGCCATTTTATGCATACTTCTTAGATCCAGATGGACAAAGGGAGGCTTATGCGGCAATGAGCGCGGAAGTCATAAGTAGACTTTCTAGTTTTCAAGAAGGTTCATGCGCTTGCCTCTTGATGCTTATGATATAAGCAACGGGCCATAAAATCGTGGCAAGGGAATGCGGTTAAACACCCTAAATTTTTCAATGTGTGCGCTGCGGGCAGGCGGCCGAAAGTACTAGCGTTAGAATTGTATGGAGAAATGATGCGCCTGCTCTTTAAATTCATAGCTGACTACCCAATGATGACGGATACAAATCTGTTTAATTATGGCTAAACCTAAGCCGCTGCCTGCATTTTTGGTGGAGCGCTTTGCAAATCGATTAAATATAGCAGATTCATTTAGTGGGGAGTCTCCGGAATTGGAAATGATTAATGCTGTTTTGCTTATAAAGACATCGATCGTTCCGCCGGGCGAGTTGTGCCGGATGCCATTTAACAATAGATTGTTTAGTAGAATTTCGATCAATACTTTGTTTCCCGTAAGGGCAATATCTGGGTTTATTTCTGTTTGAATATGAATGCCTTTATTGCTGTAATGTTCTCTAAACTCTTCTAAATATTGGAGGGTAAGTTCGCTGACATTGACAGTTTCGTTCCCTTCAAATTGATGGTTTTCTATCTTGTTAAGTAGCAGCAAGTTTTTGTTGATCCGTGTAATCCTTGTTAGTGCTTTATTTATTTCCTCAATGATTTGATACTGTCGGTTTGTGACGGCTTCCTTTTGCAGCAATAAATCCAATTTTGTTTTGATGATTGCAAGAGGGGTTTGTAATTCGTGTGAGGCATTTTCTGTAAATTCTTTTTGCGCTTTATAAACGCATATGTTATGATCTAATAGTTTTTCTAGGGCAATATTTAATTCCTCAAATTCAATTATGTCTGATTTGTTAAACGATATTGCAGTATGGTTATCTAGGTTAAATATTTTTAATTTCGACAACGTACTTCTAAAAGGCTTCCATAATCGAACAGACAGTCGTCTGCTTAAGAACAAAAAACCAACTACTAAAATCAGAAAAAATAGGAGTGTAATTGCTGCAATGGCAGCAACCGTTTCCTCTGTTTCTTCGACATTTATTTCTACAGTTAATAGGTAAGGCTTGTTGTTGATGTGGATTGGTCTGATCAATCCTCTAAAGCGATCAATTTCTTTATGTTTGGCGTAAGGATTTTCTCTTAAAACAACGTAAGTGCTGTCGTGGCGAGCGGTTGTTTTATTTGCTTTCTTTAAATTAGTGCCGGGTTGTATTTTGTTCCATAACGCCACTGCTTGGGCAAGCTCCGTTTCAGTTAAATTTAACTTATTTAGTTCTTTTTCTGTTCGCTCTGCAATAATTTCGTTGTGTTCGTCTAGTTCGCTCAACCAAATGCCATCCACCAGATAATAATAGGCGGGAACGCTTGCGGTTAAAACAATAAGGGCGTACAATCCAAAGGTTCTAAGCGTCTTATTTAATAGATTATTCATCTTTCCCATTTATATCCTGTTCCATAAACGGTTTTTAAATAATTGCCGCAACCGGCTTCATTGAGTTTTCTTTTTAAGTTTTTGATGTGCGCATATACAAAATCATGATTGTCTAACATATCGGCAAAATCTCCTGATAAATGTTCTGCCAAAGTGCTTTTTGAAATCACCTTGTTGCTGTTTCCAATGAAATAAATTAAGAGGTCAAATTCTTTTTTAGTCAGTGAAATGAATGCGCCATTTGCTAAAACGGTTTTTGCAAGCAAATCAATCTGCAATTCATTTTGCTGAATGGTATTTGCATTCCCGAACTGTTTTCTCCGAATGACTGAGAATATCCTTGCTGCCAGTTCGGAAAGGTGAAAAGGTTTTGTTAAATAGTCGTCAGCACCGAGTTGTAAACCCCTTATTTTATCATCTAGGGAGTTTTTGGCAGAAATGATGATCACTCCGTCTTGCTTATCCTGATTTTTCAGCGCTTCTAAAATTCTCATTCCATTGCCATCTGGCAGCATAATATCTAACAGGATACAATCATAACTGTAGGTTTCAATTTTATCCAACGCTTGGTGGTAGGTAGATGCAAATTCACATAGGTACTTTTCATCTGAAAGATATTCAGCAATGCTTTCTGCAAGTTGCGGTTCGTCTTCTATGATCAGAATCTTCATTTGGTAAATTTAAGGATTCAATTTCGAATTAATTTTGAATGCAGCAATACCGACATGCATCGCTCCAATTAGGGCGGGTGAAGGAGGGACACGGCAACAAATGGAATTATTTATGACACCACATGAGTAGAAACTGATTTTGTGAGCTAGGCATAAAATAACAATACCTACTGTCGTTTTTTAATCGGCTGATATTTGTTTTATGTCTATTTAGATAAGTTCAGGCTTAGGTATTGACAAAATATTCCAAAAAATAAATGCTTTGATGATCATTTTGATAGGTGAAGTTTAGTGATGAATTATCGGGATTCTTGAATTTTATTTTTCCGCTTTCTTGATTGTATTCTTTAAAAAGGAACAGTGTTGTCGGAGTGTTGACTTCTCTTGTTGGATGACCCTTCTAAACATCGATCATTTAATGCCACTAAAAAAATACAAATTTATAGGAGTAGCGCCTTCCGAGAACAATGTATGCCAGCTAGCCTATTCAGGATTCTCAACGTCTAACTGTTTTTGTTATAGTTGGCATTTACGTACGCTGCTGTGAGGGCGCAAAGGTGAAATTCTTTCTCGTGACTCGATTTGTGGCAATGGCAGAACGACCTTTTAAACCGACAATAATTTTATTATAGACATCATGTCTTTTTTGACTACAATGAAGTCAAAAATGGCTACAAGTGTTTTTCCTTTCTTGTAGATCTTTGCATAAACAAAATATATAAAAATGAAAGCAGTAGTAATTAACGAATTTGGCGGCACGGATGTATTAAAAATTGAAGAAATAGAACGTCCTGTTCCAGCAGTAGATGAAATTTTAGTCAAGGTCTATGCAAGTGGTATAAACCCTGTGGACAGGGTAGTTCGTGAAGGCGGCAACGATCTATTACGACCTTATTTAAAGTTGCCCTTAATTTTAGGATGGGATACATCAGGCATCGTAGAAGAAATCGGGAGCAACGTTACAAATTTTAAAAAAGGGGATGAAGTATATGGTGTTCCTAATTTTCCAGGCAACGGTAGCTATGCAGAATATATGGCAGCAAAAGCAAGCCAATTTGCTTTGAAACCCAGAAGTCTTTCTTTCAATGAGGCTGCCGCGATTTCAATAACGGGGCTTGTAGCAGCTAATTCAATTTTTGACCTCGGAAAACTGGAAGCAGGACAACGAATTTTTATTCAAGGTGCATCAGGCAGTGTAGGAAATTTTGCAGTGCAATTTGCAAAAGTCAAAGGGGCTTATGTAATTGGTAGTGGTTCTACGGATAATCAGGAATATTTAAAAGAACTTGGCGTAGATGATGTGATTGACTATCAGACACAATCATTTGAAGCGTTATTGCAGGATATTGATGTTGTATTTGAAGCTTCATCGGTTAGGGATAACAAGGAGCGTTTAAAGAGTATAAGCGTATTAAAAAATGGTGGGATTTTTGTTAGTGCTAATGTCGACTTCCCTTTTGACGATGCAGTTAAAAAAGCAATGGAGAAAAAGAATGTCAAAGGAGAATTTCTTGCTGCACAAACCAATCACTTGATATGGCTCAATCAGTTTACGGAGTGGATTAATGAAGGTAAAGTAAAAATTACTATCGGCAAAGTGTATTCTTTGGAACAAGTTGCCCAAGCACACGAGGAAAGTGAAACCGGCCACGTTCGTGGAAAATTCATTCTAGAAGTGAGAAAAGAAAACTGAAATGACGAGACATATTAAAACCATAACTGAATTTCATCAATACAGGGGTTTACCAAAACCTGAACATCATTTAATTAGT
Source organism: Pedobacter sp. UYEF25 (assembly GCF_054061655.1). NCBI lineage: Bacteria > Pseudomonadati > Bacteroidota > Sphingobacteriia > Sphingobacteriales > Sphingobacteriaceae > Pedobacter > Pedobacter sp. UYEF25. Next base: position 13,845 of record NZ_JBSSEL010000008.1, read on the forward strand.
GTTATTGATGTTGAAAACGTTCAACATTGGCACGCTGATGAACCAACGAATTTGGCTTTGGATTTTTATGTCATAGCGCTTAAAAGAGTTTTTAGTCAAGGCAAAGTAACCTACGGGCAAGGCCAATATTATTATGATGAAGGTATTATGTCTTTTATGTCGCCCAATCAGGTTTTTAGGGTTTCTAAAGAGGGAAAATCAGCACTAAAACAATCGGGGTGGGTGTTGCTCGTTCACCCCGATTTTCTTTGGTCGACTACATTGGCAAAAAAAATTCAGCAATATGAGTATTTTGAGTATTCGGCAAATGAAGCATTAATGCTTTCAGAGAAAGAAGAAAAAACGATTATTGGAATAGTTGAAAATATCCAACAAGAGTACCACTCAAACATTGACAACTTTAGCCAGGACATCATCATAGCCCATTTGGAAACTTTATTGAATTATGCCGACCGTTTTTACCATCGTCAATTTCTAACACACAAGAAAGTTAATCACCTAATTCTTGACCGTTTTGAAAAATTATTAGTGGATTATTTAAACAATGTTGACATAATTCAGAAGGGTTTGCCAACAGTTCAGTATATTTCTGACGCATTAAATGTATCTGTAAGTTACCTAAGTCGATTGCTTAAAACACTTACAGGACAAAGTACGCAACAGCACATTCACGACAAGTTAATTGAAAAAGCCAAAGAAAAATTATCGACCACAGAATTAACCGTAAGCGAAATTGCATACGAATTAGGCTTTGAACATTCACAATCCTTCAGTAAATTATTTAAAACCAAAACGAATCAATCACCTTTAAAGTTTAGACAATCGTTTAATTAAAATAGTTTTCACCACTTTTCTCATTTTTCAACACACAAAATAAAACCAAAACAATAGACGACAAACCCACATGCTACTAACAATGGTTTGGTAATATGGCGGGTTTTGTACTAAATCGAGGATTTTTGCTAACTTTCAAGTTCAGCGGTAATATAGAGTTTCAGCTTCATTATCCGCCACATCGCCAAGCCGAGAACCTTAGCAGAAATTTAAAACGACATTTAAAATGAAACTATTTACAACGACATTATTGCTTTTTATTTGCTCACTTAGTTTTGGACAGAGGTACAAATCTATTGTTGCCGAAGCCGATGCCCTTTACAAGAACAAAGAATATAAAAAATCAGTTGAAAACTATCATCAAGGGTTCAAACTAGAACAAAAGAGTGATATCGATTTTTATAACGCAGGCTGTTCAGCTTCATTATTAGGTGACAAAGAATTAGCTTTTAAGTGGTTAAACCTTGCCTTAATAAATGGTTGGTCTAATGTTAGCCATTTAAAAACAGATACCGACTTAACATCGTTGCACTCAGAGAAAAGATGGAACAAACTTGTTTCAGATATGCAATCAGTGGCTGATAAGAGAGAAGCAAATTACGACAAACCTCTTCAGGCGAAATTATTAACAATTTTCCAAGATGACCAACCCATAAGACTACAATACATTTCAGCACAGAAAGAATTTGGTCACCAAAGTAAACAAGTTGATAGTTTGGGTAGAATTATGATGCATAAAGACAGTGTTAATCTGATTAAAGTCACTGAAATTTTGGATAAATATGGTTGGGTTGGTGTTGATAAAGTTGTGTTCAGGCAAATCAAACATTGTTTTTGGTAATTCAACATTCAGATTTAAAAACGCAACAAAAATATCTTCCAATGATGAAAGAAGCAGTGAAAATTGGAAATGCAAATGGAAGTGCATTGGCATTATTGGAAGACCGTGTAGCGCTTAGGGAAGGGAAAAGACAAATATATGGTAGTCAAATAGGTTACGATAGTGAAACGAAAAAAAATTATGTGTTGCCACTTGATGACCCAGATAATGTTGATGAACGAAGAGCAAAAGTTGGACTTGGTTTACTTGCTGAATATGTTAAACGTTGGGAGATTCTTTGGAATGTTGATGAATACAAAAAACAACTTCCAACACTTGAACAAAAAATACAAAAATAAATTTCTGCTAACAGCAAATTCGTTTAAAGAGGGCTGACGATGGATTTCGTTAATTCCATCTTTATTTACATAATTTAATACGCTGCGACAATAGTTCTGCAGAAATGCCATTTCTGTACAAATTTTCAAAACCTATGTGTATTGAACAGATTGCAACAGCGATCTGATGCTCTAGAGAGAGATGAGCGTTGGTTTCTTTGTAGCGAGTTTCAGGATATAGCTGCCAAACCACTTTAAGGTGCGATTGCTGAAAGGCAATGGCGCTTAGCAATAAAGAAAAACGATTACATGACAGCTGTACGTAAATATCGAAGAGTTGAACGAGAGTAAACCAATGAAGAAACCTATTAAGAAATAAAGATGTTATCGAAAGGAGGTAGCTACATTTGTTTCTGCAACTAAAGTGTACCGCAAACCTGATTACTGGGTACACGACAATCGGGGTAAAATTCGGCTACACGTGTTTTATCAAGGAACAAGAGAAATCTGTTTCGCTTTGTAAAATAAATGCGGAAAGTGACCGCATCAACTCAGAAATATCAACCACGTAGGCGTAATTACTGTTTCGACTTACTGCAAATACGAATTACTCATTGAAGATAGTGATTGAGAATGCTATCGCAACAATGTATATCAATGGGCAATCGGCGTCAACTACAAGGATATATAAAATATAAAATGGAGACTGGAGAATGTATTTGAGCAATGGAGCCGTTAGGTTCAAAAATTTAACGGTATATACTTTAAAATAAACGTTAAATTGTAACAATTATGAAAATATATCGGGTTATTTTAATATTTCTGACTTTATCACAATTTGCAAAGGCTCAGGACAGCATAGCAACTTATCACGAGCCTTACCGACCGCAGGTTCATTTTTCGCCTGCAGCACACTGGATTAACGATCCCAATGGCATGGTTTACTTTAAAGGCATCTATCATTTGTTCTTTCAATATTACCCTGCTGGAACAACTTGGGGGCCAATGCATTGGGGGCATGCAATTAGCAAAGATTTGGTGCAATGGAAAGAACTTCCAATTGCGCTTTACCCAGATAGTTTGGGTTATATTTTTTCTGGCAGTGCAGTGGTTGATTCCAATAACACCAGTGGTTTCGGAAAAAATGGAAAAATCCCCTTGGTAGCGATATTTACACATCATGATCCTAAAGGGGAAAAAGCCGGAAAGAATGATTTTGAGAATCAAAGCATTGCTTATAGCCTTGATGAAGGCAATACCTGGACAAAATATACAGGTAACCCAGTGTTAAAGAATCCAGGTATTAGGGATTTTCGTGACCCTAAGGTAATGTGGTATGCGGAGGAAAAAAAATGGATAATGACTCTGGCAACGCTTGATCACATCACTTTTTTCTCATCAACTAACCTGAAGGAGTGGAAAAAGGAGAGTGCGTTTGGCAAGGAAATTGGCGCACATGGCGGCGTATGGGAATGCCCTGATCTTTTCCCATTAAAGCTAAATGGGAAAACTTATTGGGTGTTGGTAGTAAACCTTAACCCGGGCGGTCCAAATGGGGGATCGGCTACACAGTATTTTGTTGGAAATTTTGACGGAAATAAGTTTACCGCAATTGATAATGAAATTCGCTGGATTGATTATGGGCCGGATGAATATGCTGGTATAACTTGGAGTAATACCGGTAGTCGTAAGATATTCTTAGGATGGATGAGTAATTGGCAATATGCCAACCAGGTACCAACCGAAAAGTGGCGAAACGCCATGACCATTCCAAGAGAACTTGGGCTGAAAAAGGTGGATGGTAAAATATTGGTAACATCAAATCCGGTAAGAGCGTTAGATGGAATGAAACTAGCGCCAGTTAAGTTAATTAATAATATCGCGATAGGAAAAAAAATTAAGGTTGGGTCCGGTCAATTCGTTCTAAAATTTAACGTTACAAGGCTCAATGATTATTCTATAATACTATCAAATAACCTTGGAGAAACATTGACGATTAGATATGATCGTGCTAAGAAGCAATATTTTATAGACAGGTCGAAGTCAGGCAAAATTGATTTTAATCCCGAATTTGCAAAGACAGCGTCCGCACCCCGGCTTACTAATGTGTCATCTTCCAATATTGAACTTGTAGTTGATGCATCTTCAATTGAACTATTTGCAGATAATGGATTGACAGTAATGACAAGTATCTTCTTCCCGTCACTGCCATTTGATCAGGTCCTTATTGAAAAAAGTAAAGGGGTAATTATTAAGAACTTGGAGATATTGCCCTTAAAGTCAGTTTGGTAAAAATAGGCACCTGAAATATTATAGAAGGAAGTTCCGTGTTTAACTGATGCGCTAACCGTGCTTTAGATAAGATGGAAGCGCAGTGTGCAGACTAACACATAAATGAGGTCATAACTGGTGTTCGCCCGATGGATGGTTAACCGAATATCCATTCGTTATATTCCCAGTATTTTTAAGCAATTGCACCATTTAACAATTTCCTTTTGAGGGTTACTCGCACTGCAATATGGAAATCGGAAAGGTGATGGTTTAGTTTAACAATGGGTCTGTAAATTTATGTCAAGAGCAGTTCCGGCGTCACTTTTTAATTTAGGTGTCTGACGCTTTTCATTATTAAAAAGCCGGCTAAATTTAAATAAACCGGCAAAAAGGCTCTATTAAAAAGTCCTTTTACTAAATGCGAAGTCCAGACAACTTAATGGACTATAATTACTCTTTCTCTTGGCGGAGGCGGGGGCATTCTTCTCAGTCTTCTATGCTCACGGTACTCAACCGTGCAGCTGGAAAGTCCAATTATACTAAGCAATAGCAACCCTAGCACTTTTTTTAGTTGATTTTTCATATGATCTCGATTATAACATCTAAACTTATTCTTCAATTCTTCGGATTACCTCCAGTGACCGGATATCCAGATAGAGCCGCGTCTGGTATTTTTCCAGTGTCCTGGTACATAGACTGCGCCGGGGCGGGAAGGTGCAGCCCAATAACCGCCATGCCATACATATCTGCCACCTTTAACTACCCATTCTTCGTTAACCCAAACGTGGTGTGGTGAGGGTGGGAGCGGGCGGCTGGCTACAACCACTGCTGCTGGTCTGGCAGGCCTTATCCTAACTATAATTTGTGCAGAGGATGCTGATCCCCAAAAGGTTGTTATAGCTGCAACCATTACAATTTTTTGAATAATTTTCATGATCTATTTGTGTTTTGGTATACAGATGGTTTTTACCAATAATGGTTTAATTAATTCTTAAAACATTTTGTATACTTCTGATTACTTGATTTTTACATGTTATCTTTAGAGAGGATGATTGTGCCGAGCAACCTTATTTTCCCAAAAAGCACTGAAAAGTTGTGGCTTTTTAAATACTTATGCCAATATTGATGGTGCCAATAGTTTAAAAAAAAGCACATTATTTATAATCTTTAGGAAATGCTAGCTAAAATGTCTTCAATGGCAAAACCTCCGTAATCATTAACCCCTCAATTTCTGACACCAGCTGCTTTATTACTAAAATTCCACTGTTAGATGAGACAGTTCAAGTAATCAAAATTGTACATCAGACCTAGAGATAGCTTACAATCTTTTAAAGTAAGTTGATGCAAAACATTTCAACAAGTTATAAATTAGGCATCTGATGAAGCTATAATCATGAAATAAAGTCTATAAAGAATTAAAATATTACCTTTAAACTTTATGCGCGCTTATGAAATTTAATTTTATGTTTAATCCTGACACCCATAATTTTTGGCCAGTCTATGAAGCCATAAGGCAGTATTATCCGATCGGATTGGAAAAAAACGAATATGGCTTATATTATAAGTATTCGGGAATAAAGGAATTAGAAAAAGTAGTTGTGGAGGCAATCCATGGCGACGGTAATAAAAATTATTTAGGTTGGAAAACATTTTGCGAAAAGGTCTCATCTAAACAAAAATTAACATATCGCGGCTCTACATTTGGTCAAGCGCCGAGCTTCAGTGCAGACTTTTTTTTACAGGACATCGATTTACCACAGTTTAGGCGAATTAAAAAACTTTCCGTTGCCATAAGTCTGATTGGTAAGTTTTTTACAATTTATGGTGTTGACGAAACCATTGTTAAAGAATGTGATGAAAATGGTCGAGACCTAAACTACAGGGGGGTAAACGTGATTACTGCGTCTCCTTATATGGAATTCAGGCCACATTTTCTAGATTTAAAGCAAGAGGTCGAAAAAGAATTCAACGGTTATAAATTTTTGCCCTTCTCAATTCATTTGTTTGTAATTAATGGTCTGGAAGTAAGATATTCTGATAGAAAGGAATGTACCATATTCCACGCATTATTTAATGAACAGCTCGATTTAAACAGTCAATTACCAATACGTGGAGATCAACATTTTGGTTTTGAAGAGTGGGGTATAGAAAATACGAAAATTACAGAAACAACAATTCTACCCCCCCGAAGTTAAAATTTTGTTGTTTAAAACATTTTAATCTTCATGTCATTGGGTTAGATTTGCGTTATACCTCTCGTTTAAGGGAGATGTTCTTTAAAGTTAGGACAATTGACTCTAGCAATTCACTATTTAAGTTCGGGCCGGGACGTTGGAATATGTTATATATTTATTTACACAAATTAGTGATTTTTATGGGGAAAATTCATTTCCCAGACTAACAAAACCATAAGATTTTTTCTAAAAACCAACTTATATCGGTTAAGAGGTTTGTAATCATTGCCCATTTTGCTGAGTTAATCTAACCTTTGAACTAACATAATTCCACCGTTAAATAGGAATTTTATTTTTTTACATTATTTCTTTCATATTCGACAATGAACTTTGAGGATATTAATTCCACCGCAAACGCAGATATGATTAGTAAAGGTGTTTTAAGAAATGGTACAGAGGGAGATAGGCTTGTGCTTGACGAGGTAAAATACAATGATTATCGTCAGAATGCTCAGTTTCAGCACTTTTTAAATAATCATCTAGTTTGGAAGGAAATAAATGAAGAGGATATTTTTTATGGCATCATTGTTTTTGTTTATTGGGTTTATCTCATGTGCGCAAAAAGGATAAAGATGAGTGTGTAAAGATTAAGTTTGTCAATACCTATTGGCCAAAATTAGGAGCTGTTCTTGTCAATATCGAACAACATTCGTAGCCAATTCAATTAGCGAGACAGGTTGCAATATTAGCGCCCGTTATTGAAAGGCCTCATAATCACCACATGTTTTGCTACTCAAAATCCCAGATGTTTGATATTGGGTGTAGCGTTATCCATGGTTTGATCGTTTAATCCAATACTGATACATCAAGGGACAAACTTTGCGATAAGAAACAATAAGATCCGAAATATGAAAAAAAGATCATTAAGAGCTAGCTGGTTACCAATAGTAGTCATCGGGTTTTCAATTGCCGTTATTGGATGTAAAAAAGATAAGTTGGATGTGAACGAAACAAAGGAGTATTTCGAGGTTACAGAAAAACCGCAAACAGATCTTGCTGGGGGCGCAATGCATTTAACGCTTCAGCCTGATGGGACGGCTGACATTACTCCCGGCGGCGACGTCAGCTACAGAGGCACATATAGAATCAATGGATCTAAAATAAAAGTCAAGACAGATCAGAATTCTGGTGCTTACACCTTCGAGATTATTTCTGAGAGCCAGATTAGAAGCAAAGATTATGGAACGTTATTAAAGCTGAAAGAGTAATTGGCTAATCCATATCACGCCAGACAAAAAACCCAAACCCATTTTAGCCTACCCCGGATCTACGCAAAAGATTATGTCCGTTTGATTTAGTGTTACTTAACAAACCTAAGTTATTGTATGAAAAAAAAGCATCAAGAAGCCGGTATCTTAAAATATACTTTACGCTATTATATATATTTGTTTTTCCATAATAGTCAACGCAAATCAAATGCTAAAGTTAACTTGGCGGTAAGACTAAGATATTTATAGATATTGGTCAATTAATTTTGTCAACTCTATGCTACTGGGTCTCGGTGCATCATCGTTCAGCATTTTCCCACTCTGGTCTATAAACATATAAAGTTTATCAGTATTCCCGATCTGTACCTGTCGAAAGCATTAATTTGAGATAGGACAACTTTTACAGTCATATTACCCTAAAGCTTTCCAACCTTTTGTCGCTCCGTGATTGAACTTAAACTATCCTGATATTTTACTACTAAGGACTCACTAATACTTTGCAAAAAGGTAATTTTCGCTTTTAAATTTTTTTCATAAGGCTCTAAATTCTTTCGTTCTTTGAGTATACTAAGTTCTTTGCTGTCTGACGGGTAAACAGTTATATCAGCTTGATAAAAAGCTTTTGTTACTTTGCGATCTTTTGAATAAAACTCGTATTCATAACGCAGATCGTTGCTGTTATTAATATCCAAATCGGAAATAGTCTCCGTTAAAAGTAGGTTTTGAGACGTTGAGAAAAGATTATACAATTTAATGCTTGGAAATTTTATTGGTTTATAAGAGTGACATTCGTCAAATGCTTGAACATACCAATAACTCGATCCATACCATAGCAAATATTTTTTCTGGTTGGTTGTACAACCGTCAATAACAATTTCTTTGGTTCCACCTCCTGCATAAGGATTGTAAGTATAAATAAATTTTGCACCGAACCTATTTAAAAAATCAATTTTCTCTAATAATTTTTCTCCCTCACTGCCGTAATACATGTTATTATACGGAACGGACGTTTCACTCTCTCCAGATTTCCATCCTGACATGCCGGCATTATATACAATTCGACGCCATTGATTGTCGTCTGCTTTAAATTTCCCATTGAGAACATCACGAACAAGATTTTTATATATAATTGCTGCTTTATCATAGACCCTCAGATATATCAATGAATCGCCTGATTTCATAAGCTGTTTTAAATCTTGTCCATGCGAATTCAACATTATCAAGGCTACGACAATTGTAAGCGCGATTTTTTTCATAATTGATAATAATTAACGTCAATAAAAACGAGCTCTAAACCATTCCGTAGAACCCCTTTTAACAACAAGTTTAAAGTATTACTATTGGTGCTCATAAATTGATACCATACACTAAATCACTGCCCGCGGAACAAATACTACGGAAGTTTGTAAATATGTGTTCCCTGTACAGTAGCTGTGCCTGCGCTTAACGTAGTTGTTCTATCAATTGCTGTCTTTTTACTATTTGAACCCATTCCTATATTTTTCATTCCTATAACAGTATGGTTTTGATCGTTAGTTTCGATAGGGTGCGCATCGTCTAGTCCATCATCGGGACCGTCCACAAGGCCAAGGTTGTGCATCATCTCGTGAGTTGTTGTGTTTTGCACAAAATCGGATTGTGTTACTCCGCTATCTTGACCTACGTGGGGAGAAGAGCCTCCACTGTTCCAGAAGTCAGCAATACCGCTATAAACTGCAGCAGTGTCAGCAGTATCAATCTTCATATTCCCAAGGGCATCCGTTGATCCGTAGTTGGTTTTTCCATTTGTAGTTCCACAGTCAGCTGACTGCATGATCGCGCCATAATTAGCAGAAGCTCCCCCATGACTATAAACATCCACTCCTTGAGCGGTTTGTGCAGCCGATAGGGTAGCTTTAGAATATACTGATACACTCATCTTGTAAACTTTACCATCGCTCCTTGTTATATTTCCACCTCCATTAATTTCAGTTGCACTTGCATTTGCAGCAGTATAAAGATTGCCGCCTCCGACTACATATACGTTATCTGGTTTCCCAAATATAATAATCTCCCTAATATTTTTACATAAATGACTTACAAATCAAGGTACGTAACCTGCGAATGGGTTTTAAATTGTTTGGGTATCGATCGGTGAAATTTTAACGGGAGCTTGACACATTTTGGCAATCTACGCAACCCGTTTCAAATAGCTTTCGAACTTATTGAAAGCAATCATATAAAAGACATATGCGGTAGAAGGGAAAACATTTGGCAGCTTTGTAGAATTTTCTCCTCACGAAATTCCCACATCGTCTATAACGGTACTGCACTTGAAATTTCCCGTTATTATCGGCATCCAGAGGTAAACGGTACTTGTGGAGAGATAAGTTGAAGCCAATGGGTGTAGTTCGAAGTCGCCGCGATCAACCTGAAAGACCATCCTTTTAAAAAATATGTTTTAATGTGTGTGGGCCTAGTTGATACTGCACTACCAAGTTGGAAAGATAAATAGCGCCAAGCCTATATGTTAATAAGCGTATTTTAGTATCTTTAGTTTTCCCAGAAAAGATTGAAACTCTACGTTGAATACATGGTTAGCCTCCGTTGTAAAATGGTGGTCAAGGCCGAGCTCGATAAATTGGGTTTGCAGTACGGCAATGTAGATTTAGGTGAAATAGAAATTAAAGGCAATGTGTCTGCTATTCAGCAAGATCAGATCAAAACAGCTTTACTGAAATTTGGTCTCGAGTTAATGGATGATAAAAAGAGCATGTTGATCGAGAAAATTAAAAATGTCATCATAGAAATGGTTCACTACTCTGATGAACTTCCCAAAACAAATTTCTCCAACTATCTTAGTGAGAAGCTTCACTACGATTATACCTATCTTGCCAATCTTTTTTCAGAGGTTCAGAGCATAACAATCCAGCATTTCATCATTATTCATAAAATTGAACGGGTAAAAGAGCTGTTGATTTACGACGAATTGAATCTGACCGAAATTGCCTATCAGCTCCATTACAGTAGCGTTGGGCATTTGTCGAATCAGTTTAAAAAGATTACCGGTCTGACACCTTCTCATTTTAAAGACCTTGGAAATAAAAGGCGAAAGAATCTTGAAAATATGTGAAATGTGCAACATGTTTAGAATATGTTGTAACTTCTAACACAGGCCATTGGTGTATTTTTGATTTGTAAATAAGAAAAACCGATTATTAATAGCGTTTAAAAGTGTCAACCAGTCTAAGAATTATAATAGCAACCGAAGTTTTCTGCTGTTTTTAATTAGTTAGTTGCTTTTCTGATCCAACTCGGTCTTCACTTCGATTTATCAGACAACTTCAGACAATTCATATTTTAGCAATTTAAATGATAAGTGAAGCATAAAAAATCTGTTGTATGAATCATTTTTTATAAGCCAATAAGTTAAATGCAACCGTGTATAGGTCGCAAATTGGGAAGAAAAAATGAAACAGTCTTTTACCTACCATTCTTTAAAAAACGCATAGATTATTAGATGCTTAAGGAGTAAAATACTCTAAACCTAACAAAACTATTCTAGTGGTAAATAAGTACTGTGGCGCCTAAGAAATTGGCATTTGCCAACCCTAGACTGATGACATTTGAATTAAGATAACGAAATAAAGGGGAGGATATGGAACTTGGTGAGATTGAAAAAGCAAAGGGAATTGTGGTCGTGCAGATGATAGAGTACCTTCCTAACGGAATTGTAAGTAAAACAATTGTGAAGAAGCCGACCGGAAATGTAACTATTGTCGCAGTAGATTCGGGTGAAGGATTTACAGAAAAAACTTCGCCTTTTGATGCCTTCGCCCAAATTATTGAAGGAAGCGCCGAAATCATCATAAACGGAAACCCAAACCTTTTGGAAACCGGCGAAGCCATTATTATACCGGCGCATACGCCTCATATTATCAAAGCTGAAGCGCGTTTTAAAATGACATTGACCATAATTAAAAGCGGATATGAATAAGCTACTCAATAAAGAATAGTTATTAAGTTGAACAAAGCTCGGCTAAATGATAGATTAGAGAAATATCCGTTCTATTTGTCTTCTAAAATCATTTCGGCCAACCGATCATCCAAGTAATAGATGTCTTTCCTAAAATTTAATTTTTGGCTCTTGTCTACAAAGGCGGTGAAATAAACAATAAATACAGGAACTGTCTTCCTTAACTTTACCGAGGTTTCTTTTCCACTATGCATGGCAGCATCAATTTTTTTAAGGGTCCATTGTGTTTGAAAACGGAGCAGGAAACTAGCCAATTTAACAGGTTCTTCTACGCGGATACATCCGTGGCTAAATGCTCTGGCCGACTCGCCAAACAAAGATTTGCTCGGGGTATCGTGCAAATAAATGTTATAACTATTTGGGAATAGAAATTTTACGAGCCCTAAAGCATTGTTTGATCCTGGTTTTTGCCTAACAATGGGTAAATCATTTCTATAACCTCTTATTTCCATATAATGCTCAGTAAGGTAGTTTGGATTTTTCTTCATTTGTGGCACTATTTCTTGCTGTACAATACTTTCTGGTACATTCCAATATGGACTGAATACCACAGACTCCAAATCTCCATAGAAAATAGTGGTTGGATGAATGGTTTGCCCAACCACTACATTGCAACTCCACAATAGGCTGTCCTTATGAAAAACGTGTAATTTAAAATCCGGTATATTAACCGCAAGTACATCCTCATTAGAGGCAATAGGCAACCATCGATTACGCTCCATATTTACTAAAATTTGGCGAATACGGCTTTTTAAAGGAATGTTTAAAGCATTGCATGTTTCCCTACCAATTTTTCCATCTATTTTTAAGCCGTTCCTTTTTTGAAACTGCCTAGTAGATTCGTAAAGATTCTTATCAAATAAGGTGGTAGTAGTATCGCCCTGATAGTCCTCAAACAAAAAAAGACGTTTTTTTACCTGTGCTATAAATAAAGAAGAATCGCCCTGTTGACTGCTTATGCTGGTTTGATTTAAAATCGGCCATGTTTCCTGTAGCGCTAAATCCTTGTATTTTTTAAGAAAGCCTTTAAGTAAATTATATTGCCTATAAACAGGTTCTTTTATTAATTCATTTGGGTCTTTACTGCTTAAAAGCGTATCTAGATATTCCTCATATTGTACTTTCTTACGTGGTAAATACCATTTTAGAGATTCGCTGACAGACTGGTCCATCCCTTCCCAACTAAGTTTAGAAAATATAAAGTATTGGGCGGTTAGCATAATTTCTAAAGCGCTGTTGGGTTTTTCAGCAGGGAAAGATTCTGCTCGATAAATAAACGAATCTAATGCATTTTGATAAGGAACCTTTTGAGAGATGCCCTCATCTCCTAAATTGCTTATTCTATTGTGAAGGTTGTAAGCCTGTTCAATTATTTTTCCTTCGCTATACCATGCAAAAGAAAAATCTCTCGACCTATAAAAAGTAATAACTTCTTGTTCCACATTTTTTAAGAGTGGGTAAGATCTAAAAAACAATTTAATTATTAAACTGTCGAGATTATGGTCTCCCTGTCCGATATAATCCTTTCTTATGCTTTTGTTCGATGTAGTTGGGGCAATGTTTAATGACTTTTCTTTCTGCACTATTTGACTATGGCACAAAAAAAATGGCCAATTAAGTACGACAATAAAAATACCCCTCAATAAAAATCCTTTCATTCTTATTACGTCATCAATAAGACGGTTTTATTTTCTGCATTAATCAGTTTTTCAGTCAGGTCAAATAAGTCTTTGCGCAAGGTTTTTCTCTCCAAAAGAAATAGGGTCTTAATATTTTCTATGATCTGCGCATTTTCTTGTAGCAGTCTAAGGCCTACGGTTTTTGTTTGATTTTTAATTAACGATTTCAATAAGTGCTGGTGTTGGCTGATCAATGCTTTAAATGCTTGTCGTTTTTTATATAAAGCAGTCAACCGTTTGTTTACAGGCTGTATTTCATGCACTCTTTTTTTATGCATGGCCAAGGTGTTTATTTTGTCGAATAAATTTTCGAATATATGTGTTTCGTCTTCGAGAAATAAAACATCCGACAACCATTCTTTATTTTGAAGGTAAAGTTCTTGTAGTTCGTCGGATAATTGGTGGTTTTCTATTGCTTCCAAAATCGCATGGTTTAGGGGGGCAAAGTCACCATTACGCTTAAAAATTCAAATGACATTCGACCATTTCATTTATGATGCTCATCACGATTTTACATTCGCTTTAAAAATAGGACAGCGTTGGCATTCACATTGGTTTTCCGATTGACTGTTTAACTTCTTTTATTGTAATTAGCATACACTTCAACGCTAGTATTTAAACAACAGTAGACCTTATAGAATACTTGATAGTTATCTTAATGTGTGAAAGATGTAAGGTCTTTAAAAAGATATGTAAAAGTTGGTTGGCTCGATTTGTTGACCTTTACACCAACAAGAACCTAATGAGGCACGCCGAAACAAAAGATAATAGATTCTTGCCTTTTGATCGATTTTGAAAATTGATTTGCGCTAGCTCATTCATAAAGAAGAAAGGCCGCTCTATTTCAGAAAAAAATGGTAGAAATGCGCAGTTGTAAAAAAAGCTCAACCATCAACCAATAATCTTAAAATTATGAAAGCACTAGTATACGGAGGTCCCGGTAAAATTGCATTGCAGGAGGTATCAAAACCCGTTATCGAAAAACAGACAGACGCGCTGGTAAAAATTTTAAAAACTACAATCTGTGGAACGGATTTAGGTATTCTACATGGTAAAACACCGTCGGTTAAAGCGGGTACCACTTTGGGACATGAAGGTGTTGGGATTATTGAGGAAGTTGGAACGTCAGTTGTCAATTTTAAAAAGGGAGATCATGTCATTATTTCCTGTATTACTGCAGATGGAACTTGCGAATACTGCAAAAAACAGTTGTATTCCCATTGCGTAGATGGCGGCTGGATTTTAGGGCATTTAATTAATGGAACACAGGCAGAATATGTTCGCATTCCGCATGCAGATAATAGTTTGCACTTAATTCCGCCAAATACCGACGAAGAGGCCTTGGTAATGCTGAGCGATATTTTGCCAACAGGCTTTGAAATAGGTGTTGTTGCCGGACAAGTTAAGCCCGGCGATGTGATTGCTATTGTTGGTGCGGGACCAATAGGAATGGCTGCTCTGCTCACGGCGCATTTCTATTCGCCATCCAAAATTTATATGATAGATATTGATGAAAATCGGTTAGCAATGGCAAAAAAATTCGGTGCCACAGATGTGATTAATTCTGGTACTGAAGATGCCGTACAAAGGATACTCGCCGAAACAAAAGATGGAGTAGACGTAGCCATTGAAGCTGTTGGAATTCCTGCTACTTTTGATGTTTGCCAGAATATTGTTCGTCCTGGTGGTTACCTTGCAAATATTGGCGTGCACGGAAAACCGGTCAGCCTTCAAATTCAAGACCTTTGGATAAAAAATATTACCATAACCATGGGCTTAGTTAATACGAATACAACCGCAATGCTATTAAAAACAGTAACTTCAGGTAAGCTTAAACCAAATCAATTAATTACCCACCATTTTAAATTAGATGAAATTTTAAAGGCTTATGAAGTTTTTGGCAATGCAGGAAAAGAGAAAGCAATGAAAGTGATTATCGAACCGTAATGATCCATCGCAGAAAAAAGATCTTTAATTTTAAGCAAGTAAAGGGGTAAATTTGCCACTCTAAATCGCTTATCTAGGTATGATAAACCAACTGATTGGTGATGATAAACGACTGAGAAGACTTATGTAGCGCAATGCGCTTGGTCTTAAACACTGTAAGCCAAATAATAGCGTACACGCAATTGGTTTGAGCACCGTTAGGAAGGCGGTTAAAATTATTTCTCTTGTAAATGGCCGAGTTTCTAAAAACTAAATATACTTATGTTTCGGGTCTCGATATCGACGGGTTAACGGATAAGCAAGTTTTTGCCGCAAGAAAGCTCCACGGGGAGAATCGCCTTGAATTTAAAAAGGAAAGCGGATTTTTTGACGCTTTAAAAAGTGTTGCAAAAGAGCCAATGGTAATTTTATTATTGGCCACCTCTTCTATTTATTTCGTTAGCGGAAAAACCGGTGACGGCATATTCATGGCTTCCGCAATTGTTTTAGTAGCCACTATTTCTTTGTATCAAGATTCTAGAAGTAGGAATGCGCTAGAAAAATTAAAAGAGCTAAGCCAACCAATCTGCAAAGTAATTAGGAATGGCGAAATACGGGAGATTAGAAGCGAGGAAGTTGTAGTCGGCGACAGCCTGATAATTGAAGAAGGTACTGCGGTTGCTGCGGATGGACTGATTGTTCATTCCAATGATTTTTCGGTAGACGAGTCAATTCTTACTGGTGAATCTTTATCTGTGTATAGAGATGTATCAAAGTATAAAAATCTAGTTTCGAGTGGTACAAAAGTTGCCAGCGGTTTAGCCTTCATTACGGTAACAGCAATCGGCAATGCCACTAACCTTGGTAAGATCGGCAAAAGCCTAGAAAACATTCAAGAAGAAAAAACCCCGTTAGAAATACAGATCAATAGTTTTGTGAAGAAGATGGTGGTGTTAGGCGTGATTGTCTTCTTCATCGTTTGGGGCATAAACTATTTCCAGTCGTTTAGTATTTCAAATAGCTTGCTAAAGGCGCTCACTTTGGCAATGAGTATTTTACCCGAAGAAATTCCAGTCGCTTTTACCACATTTATGGCACTTGGCGCCTGGCGGTTGATGAAGATGGGAATTATTGTGAAGCAAATGAAAACAGTGGAGACATTAGGCAGTGCAACCGTTATTTGCACCGACAAAACAGGAACCCTTACTGAAAATAGAATGAGCTTGGCGGAAATCTTCACGATGCCTTCAGGTAAAATCTTCAAACCAGGTGAGGCACTAGAAGAAGAGGCAAAAGCATTTATTAAGGTTGCCATGTTTGCGAGTGAGCCCATTCCATTTGATCCGATGGAAGTATCACTTCATGCAGCATATCAAAATTCGTGCACTTCAGATGAACGAAAAGACTATAGAATTGTGCACGAATATCCCTTAGAAGGAAAACCACCAATGATGACGCATGTTTTCGAAAATAAGTTTGGAAAGAGAATCATTGCGTCCAAAGGTGCGCCAGAAACCATGATGAAAGTCTGTGATCTAACTACAATCGAGAAACAACAGATTAACGAGGCAATTACAAACATGACATATTTGGGATTTAGAGTTTTGGGCGTTGGAGAAACCAGTTTTGAGGGCAGCGATTACCCGACAAATCAACAAGACTTTGCCTTTACTTTTAAAGGGGTTGTGGCATTTTATGATCCACCAAAAAAAAATATTGCTAAAGTTTTGGCAGACTTCTATACTGCAGGTATTGCTGTCAAAATTATTACCGGCGATAATTTGACCACTACAATGGCAATTTGTAAGCAGGTAGGATTTAGAGGATTTGATAGAAGTATTTCTGGCGCGGATTTGATGCATTTATCTGACCTAGACCTTCAGCGGAAAGTAGAAGAAGTGAATGTTTTTACCAGGATGTTTCCTGAAGCAAAATTTAAAATTATTACTGCATTAAAAAAAAATAATCAAATTGTTGCAATGATAGGCGATGGTGTAAATGATGGACCGGCACTTAAAGCGGCACACATTGGGATAGCGATGGGCAAAAAAGGAACAGAAATTGCAAAGCAGGCCGCTTCCTTAATCCTTAAGGAAGACGATCTTTCTCAAATGGTCGATGCCGTGGCCATGGGACGCCGAATTTATGCGAATCTTAAAAAAGCCATTCAATACATTATTTCAATTCACATTCCGATTGTATTGACGGTTTTCCTTCCATTAGCTTTGGGATGGATTTATCCAAACATATTTTCGCCGGTTCACATTATCTTTTTAGAGTTAATAATGGGGCCAACCTGCTCTATTATTTATGAAAATGAGCCAATGGAAAAAAATACTATGTTTCGGAAACCTCATGCACTTTCCAATACTTTTTTCAGTTTAAAAGAACTTGCCACAAGTATCATACAAGGCTTAACAATTGCAGCAGCAACTTTACTTATTTATCAATACGGGATTTACCATTATTTCAACGAGTCTGCCATAAGAACTTCGGTTTTTATTGTTCTTATTACTGCAAATGTGTTCCTCACATTGGTAAACCGATCATTTTATTACTCCATTTTTACCACTATGAAGTACAAAAACCGACTTGTTTTACTCATCATCGGAATTACTATTGTTATCACAGGATTGTTGCTTTTTGTAAACCCTTTAGCTACCTTTTTCCAGTTTCAAAAGCCGACCTTTGGTCAAGTTGCGATTTCTGTTGGTACAGGATTTATGTCAGTTATATGGTATGAAGCCATAAAATGGAGGAAGCGGGCGAAAGTGAATAATAATTAAGCCAAATGCCATGAAGATAGCAAAAAAAAATATTCTTACCATCAATGGTGGTTCTTCCAGTATAAAGTTTTCTTTGTATGAAGTTGGAACAACATTGGAACGGCTGCTTCATGGAGAAATTGAGAATATAGGAACTAAAAACGCAAAATTTCATTTTATCGGTAAGGACAATCATCAAATAGATGGTGTAGGTCTTAATGCTATAAATCATGGGCAAGGAGCTACCCATTTGATGGAATGGCTTGGAAAACGTGTAGAATTTACTTCAGTTGTCGCCATCGGACATCGAATTGTGCATGGTATGAATCACACCGATCCAGAGCTGATTACCGATAAGCTCATGAAAGAACTGAAGAAAGTTAGTGCATTCGACCCAGAACATTTGCCAGCAGAGCTTGAATTGATTGAGGTATTTAGGACTCATTATCCAGAGTTACAACAAATAGCTTGTTTTGATACATCCTTCCACACATCAATGCCAGTTGTTGCAAAATTATTAGCATTACCTCGGCGCTATTTTGAGATGAGCATCCATCGCTATGGTTTTCATGGGCTCTCTTATACTTTTTTAATGGAATCGCTTGAGCGGATGGATGGAAAAAAAACTGCAAAAGGAAAGGTCATCTTAGCGCATTTAGGTAGCGGCGCTAGCTTGGCTGCGGTAAAAAATGGTAAAAGTATAGATACCAGTATGGGCTTTACCCCAACGGGCGGTCTGCCAATGTCTACTCGTACAGGAGATCTAGATCCGGGGGCAGTCTGGTTTTTAATAAAGCAAGAAAACCTCAGTCCGCAAAAACTTAGCACTCTAATTAATCATAAATCTGGTTTGCTTGGTATTTCAGAAACCAATGCAGATGTACGCGAATTGATAAAAATCGAGGGAAAAGATGTCCGCGCCAAAGAGGCTATAGATTTCTTTTGCTATCAAACTAAAAAATGGATCGGATCTTTTGCCGCTGCGCTAGGCGGATTAGATGTATTGGTGTTCTCGGGAGGCATAGGAGAAAATTCACATGAGTTAAGAGCTAGAATTTGCGAAAACCTCACATTCCTGGGAATTCATTTGGATGATAGCAAGAATAGAAATAACGACTCGATAATTTCTTCGGCTAAAAGTACGGTGAAAGTCCGCGTTATAAAAACAGATGAGGAATTTATCATCGCAAAGTTCACGTGTAAAGTGCTAAACATAGATTCTAATTAAATTTTTAAAAATTTAGTTGGCTATGCTTGCGTCAGTTTGATTGAACTAAGATTTGTTTGAAAAGCAATCTTTGCATGGTTTATTAACTACTCTTACTAAGTTAATCGAGTTTTACCGATGTTTCTTCAAAGCTTCAAATCCAGAGACAACATCGAAAAGTTCCTCATCGATCATACTTTGGCGCAAACTTTGGAATTTTTTACTTAGGGTGCTTAGCACATCACTTATGCTTTTTTCTGCCCGTTGCATTGCTTCCAACCGACTTGCGTTTTCTGCCGCCAAAGATTCTGTACATGCCCTAAATCCCGAAACAAAAAGATAGGCGTTGATAAGCGCGGCTAGTGTAGTTTTCGGATTTCCAGCAATCTCTGGTATGTTTTTGGTTGGCCATTGGATTGCAGTTAGTCCATGTAGCCATTTTTGGTCGAGTGGCAATAAACGCTGCATTACAGGTTTGTACCCTGCTCCGATTTTAGGCTGGTTATGAAAAATGTAAAATTTAACGACATGATCGGTTTCTCTTGTGGCTTCAATTCCAAGAAGAATATGTTGCACCAAAGGGGTTACTGCATCTATCGATCCGGGTACGGGGTAAGATTTTGTGATGTTTAAACCTACATCCAATAAAAGTGCCTGAACGCGTTCGCCAATTACCCAAAGCTCTTTCTTACCCTTGATGTCATTAAGCGTTTGCTGCACAAATTCAGAAATTAAATCATTAAACTGTCCAACTAAGCCGAGATCTGACCCAAAAACAATAACGCAAACAGTTTGGTCTTCTTCCTTTTTGATTGAAGGATTTTTAACAAGTGTTTGAACTTTTTCTGCCGTAAAATAGGCTTTGATGCCTAATGTTACGGTCTGGTAATAATCGCCAAGAGAGGCTACCGCCGCTTCGTATTGTGCAATATTAGCAGCTGCCATTGCCTTCATGGCTCTAACTACTGATTTTATATCTTTTGCGCCGTCCAGTTCGCGGTTTAAATCCTCTAACGTATCCATTAATTTAAGGTCGGATCAGACAACTTTTGCCCCTGTAACGGAGTCAATAGTTCTTTGGTGATTTTCAAAATTGAGCGCCTGTCGGCATCACTTAAAGGTTTATCTTCAGACAGACGTTTTAATACCTCATCAGGAAAATTCCCCATCTGTTTAAGGATTGTTGCTTCTGCTTCAGCTATTTTTGTGGTTGGAATTTCGTCAAAAAGTCCATTTGTTAGGGCGAGCAAAATAACTATTTGTTCTGCTACAGTAAGTGGACTCAACTCATTTTGTTTCAAACAGATTCTGATGCGTTGCCCATGATCGATTACTTTTTTGGTGTTGTCATCGAGGCGAGTGCCAAAACGAGAAAAATTTTCTAGCTCCTCAAACTGTGCATACTGCAATTTTAAATTTACGATTGACTTATAGACAGGTAATTGTGCATTAGATCCAACTCGCGAAACTGATTTACCAACATCAACAGCTGGCAAATTACCGGCTTCAAATAATTTTGGAGATAGATAAATCTGTCCGTCTGTAATAGAAATTAAATTGGTTGGGATGTAAGCGGATATATTTTGTGCTTCAGTTTCGATAATTGGAAGAGCAGTGAGCGATCCGCCTTTTAATTCTTCACTTAAATGAGTTGCTCGTTCTAACAATCTGGAATGGATATAGAATATATCGCCAGGAAAAGCTTCCCTTCCTGGTGGCCTGCGTAAAAGTAGAGAAAGCTCTCGATAAGCGCGTGCATGATGTGTTAAATCATCATATACAATCAGTACGTTTCGCCCTTGCTCCATAAAATATTCGGCAATAGTTGTTGCAGCATAAGGCGCTATGTATTTTAATCCTGCAGCGTTATTGCCTTCTGCCACCATCACCATGGTATAATCCATCGCTCCATTTTTTTCTAAGTTGGCAATAACTTTAGCAACTGCAGCAGCCCGCTGTCCTATTGCGCAATAAACACATATAACGTCTTTTCCTTTTTGATTTACTATGGCATCAATCGCTATTTGAGTTTTCCCGGTTTGTCTGTCGCCAACAATCAATTCTCGCTGCCCGCGACCGATCGGGATCAAAGCATCAATAACTTTTATTCCTGTTTGCAGCGGTTTATTCACTGCAGCTCGATCCATAATGGCCGGCGATGGCCTTTCTATGGGTAGCCTTTTGCTCGTTAAAATAGCGCCCTTGCCATCGATGGCAGTGCCCATTGGATCTATAACCCGACCGATTAAATGCTCGCCCACAGCAATATCCATCACCCGGCCCGTACGCTCCACTTCATCGCCTGCGTTAAGCAAAGTATCTTCGCCCAATAAAATTACACCGATCTCATCTGCGTCTAAATTATAAGCGATTCCGTATAAGTTTTCCGAAAATTTTAACAATTCTTCAAAACCTGCTCCCTCAAGTCCAGAAACTTTTACAATGCCTGTGGCCACACTTGTTACGTAACCAATTTCTTTGGGCACCAATTCGAAAACGTATTCCGAAATGCCTTTATCGAGTTGTTTAAAAGTGCTTTCGATACGGTCTTTTAAAGTAGTTGATGGCATTTATTATGAATTAACTGGTTCAGGTTTTTCCTTCTCTGTAGCGGGTAAACTTTTTTCTAGAGAATTGATGTAGGCAGAAAAACTCCAAGAAAGTTTATATCCATTTGTCGCTAGTTCTATGCCGCTTATCATTTTCGGATCTGTCTTAAACTCGTACTTAATTTTGCCGCCGAGTATGGTTTCAATTTCAGTTTTTATCATGCTCTGTTCCTTATCCGATAAATTAAAAGCACTTTTAATTAACAATAGATTTGCATTTGACTCAAAAGCTTTTAAAAACTGTGTCTTTTCTTTAGCGCTTGTTGCTCTGATTTTTTTGATAAACACGTGGATCGATTGCGCTTCCAAAGTTGTAGACGCCATATCGGTAAGGGCCTTTTTAGTAAGCGAAAAAACCGCTTGTTGGGTTTGCCGGACTAACTGATCATTCAAGGTTTTTTGCAGCGTTTTTGATTCACTGTTTAATTTCAATTTTACATGTGCTGCTTCTTTGTGCGCTGCATCTAGTAACTTTTGGCGTTCCTGTCCTGTTTCAAACGTGGCCTCAGCCATCATTTTCTTTTTCTGACTGTCGAACAGATCATTTTTCTTGAGAAACTCATCTTGTTCTATCTTCGCTTCTGTCTTTTTAGCCTTTGCATCTGCAAGCTCAGTAGCTATCTTTTTCTCACGCTCATCCACGGCATGAAGAATTGGTTTGTATAGGTATTTTTTCATCAACCAAACAAGCACCAAAAAATTGACGAGCTGCGCAATTACCGTAAACCAATTAATTTGCATGATTTTGTTATTTAGCTATGATGTGCGTCCAGAACGGATTTGCGAAAATAAGAATCATCGAAACGACGAAGCAATAAATGGCAGTTGACTCGATCATTGCTAAGCCAACAAATAAAGTTCTTGTTATGGTCGGCGCGGCGTCTGGCTGTTGTGCGATCGAGCCCAAAGCAGTTGCGACTGCTTTGCCCTCACTTAAAGCGGGAAACATGCAACCGATACCTGTTGTTAATCCTGCGGTGATAATTGATGCGATTGCTATTGATGATACATTGTCCATTTTACTTATAATTAATGTTTTTGTTGAATAGATAATTTTTTCTTCTTAATGCTTTCTTGAACTGCAGCGGCTATGTAAACGGTAGCCAATATGCTAAATATGTAGGCTTGTACCATACCTGTAAGCAAACCAAGAGCTTTCATTACGATTGGTATAAATAATGGAGATATACTTAACAAGATAGCAACGATCATTCCACCACTCATAATGTTGCCGAATAGCCTAATGGCGAGCGCCAAAGTCCTAGACAATTCGCTAATGATGTTAAAAGGCAGCATAATAAAAGTGGGTTTGATATACGTTTTTAAATAAGCGAAAAAACCACTTTTTTGAATCCCGAAAAAAGGAACAGCCAAAAATACGGCGATGGCAAGCGCTGCCGTAGTAGAAAGTGAGCCCGTTGGCGGCTCGTACCAGGGCAATACAATCCAGAAATTACAAACGGCAATAAATAAAAACAGCGTACCGATGAATCCGATGTATCGGGAGGGATTTTCAAGTCCTACTTCTTTAATTTGTTCAATTATTCCTGTTACAACAATTTCTAGCATGCATTGCCACCGAGAAATTTTATGGGTAGTTTTCAGTTTTCGCGTAACCAGTTTTGCGCCGACAACCATAAATGCCATTACTGCCCATGTAGTAACAATGGTTAGGTTGATGGTGAAGAAGCCATGGCTCCAAAAAACAGTCTGATCGGGTGTTAAGTTCATAGTTAATTAGCCTTATTAGTTAGCCTTTGTTGGTGTGAGTTGTTTTTTTTCAAGATGCTTTGTAAACCATAACACCAAAAAGCGGGAAATAACAAACCCAGCAACGCTTACTAGAATTCGCTGCAAGCTGCCCGCAGCAACAAAATACAATCCTGTTAAAACAATGGCAGTTCTAATTAACGAACTCGCTAAAAACCACAACGCTGCATAAGGCGTACCCAAACTTTTTTTAACCGTGAGCCACAAACCACCGAAAAATAGGATTCCCAATAGTAGTCCGCATGTAAATGTTGTTGCCATCATAACTATTTTTATTGCTTATCTTCTTTTATAACCCAATTCCAAGCGATGGCACAACCCAATACCAGACCTAAAATCAAACACGTTACTGTCCAAGAAAAGGGTTGTGGGTAGTTCTTATCCAACCAAATTCCACCAACGGTGCCCAAAAAAGTTGGCGCGGTGATAGACCAGCCTACCATTCCGAACATGCCGAGACCAAACCACTCAGCTCTTTTTTTTTCGTTGAGCGCTTTTAGTTTACGTTTCTCTTTCTCGGATATTATCCGACCAAAAAAACCATCGTCATCTTCGGGCTTTGCCATTTTATATCTGTTCAAATTTCTTCAACCTAGAAAGAAATCCGCTTTCCAGTTTTGAGGCCATCTGACGAACTTTTTCTTCATTCTCATCTATATTCTTAAACTCACCTCGTACTGTGTCTGCCAATTTTCCAAGTTCCACACCTCCCACGGCATTTCTGACAGAAACCAACACTTGAGGTCCGGCTTTTACCAATATTCCTTCACTTACTGCCACATAGTGAGTTTTATCCGTGGTATAGCTAAAAATACCTGGCAGCAATACGGCAACACAATCTAAGCGTTGCGGTAAAAAACCGAAAGATCCCTCGCTTGTCTCTGCAACGATGTTAGCCACATTTTTAACTTCAGCAAAGACCCTATAGGGAAGTAATATTTTTAGGTTCATATTGTTTTTTATTGAGCCCCATGTGCTGTAATTGGCTCTCCTTTTTTGATAGTTTTATTATTCAGTGCTTCTTCAATAGTGCCTATCATGTAAAAAGCATTCTCAGGCAAATCTTTAAACTCATCAGCTAAAATACGTTCGCATCCATCTAAGGCATCTTTCAAATTGACCACTGTGCCTTTTACGCCGCTAAACTGTTCGGTAGCAAAAAATGGCTGTGTTAAAAAACGCTCTAAACGTCTTGCCCGATTTACCACGAGTCTATCATCAGTTGATAATTGGTCCAATCCAAGCATGGAAATAATGTCTTTTAAATCCTCGTATTTCGCGAGCGTTTGTCTAATCTGTTGAGCGAGCTGATAGTGTCTATCGCCGATAATTCCTGGCGTAGCCATTTTAGAATTTGATTGCAAAAAATCTATAGACGGGTAAAGACCTTCACTCGCCCTTTCTCGCGAAAGTACAATGGTTGCAGAGAGGTGAGAAAATGCATGCACGGCGGCAGGGTCGGTCAAATCATCGGCTGGTACATATACGGCTTGTATAGAGGTAATTGCGCCAGCATCTGTGTTGGCAATACGCTCCTCTAAAGCCGATAATTCAGTTTCTAATGTTGGCTGATAACCCAAACGCGATGGCATTTGACCCATTAAGCCAGACACTTCCATACCCGCCTGAATAAATCGAAAGATATTGTCTATGAGTAGTAAAACATCCTTATGCTCAACATCTCGAAAATATTCTGCCATAGTTAAAGCAGCATGACCAACCCGAAAACGGGCACCTGGTGGCTCGTTCATTTGCCCAAACATCATAATCATGTTGTCTAGCAAATCCGCTTCTTTCATCGCATTATACAGTTCGTTGCCTTCCCGACACCGTTCGCCTATGCCGCAGAACATACTTACT
This sequence comes from Pedobacter sp. UYEF25, assembly GCF_054061655.1. NCBI lineage: Bacteria > Pseudomonadati > Bacteroidota > Sphingobacteriia > Sphingobacteriales > Sphingobacteriaceae > Pedobacter > Pedobacter sp. UYEF25. The sequence continues at coordinate 39,381 of NZ_JBSSEL010000008.1, forward strand.
CCCTTATTCCGACCAACCATGTTGTGGATCATTTCTGTTAACAAAACCGTTTTTCCAACGCCTGCCCCGCCAAACAAACCAGCTTTTCCTCCCCGTTCAAGGGGGATCAAAACATCAATAGCCTTTATGCCTGTTTCAAAAACCTGTGATTCTGTGGCGCGTTTATTTAATGGGGGAGGAGCTTGATGAATGTTTCTCTTTTCTCCTTCGGCCAATTTCTTTAAATGATCTATCGTATTTCCGAATACATCAAACATTCTACCTAGGGTTCTTTTTCCGATAGGAACCATCATTTCTTTACCGTCAGTTTCTATATCCATACCCCTTGCTAAACCTTGAGTAGGAGTTAATGAAATTCCTCTTATGGTATTTTCATCTAACTGCGACAAAACTTCTATGGCTATTTCTTTAGTTTTGCCAGCGTGGAGTAAAGTGTAAACTGCCGGTAATGAGTCTTCAAAACGGGCATCTATAACACTGCCTCTTACGGATATAATTTTGCCGAAGTTCAGCTTTTTTTGATAAATATGTGTTAAATCAGCTTTCATTTTTAGTATCAAATCATTTACTCGTCCTCGTCTTCTAATACTTTCCACGCACCTCTTTTAATTATCAATTCCGTCTAATTTGTCTATGTCAACAATACTTTTGTCAAACAATTCACTAGCTAACGAGGTATTAGTAAAAAAAATTCAGTTAGGGTTTCAGTGTTAGTTTTTGTCAAAACAAATACTGTCTAAGAGTGAGTTAGTGAACAATCGCCGTCTTCCTGCCAAAATGCCTGCTCTATTTTGCTATTGTAGTGGCCCATATTGGCTGCTCTATTGCATTTGGATCTGTGTTTCAGCGAACGTTGTGCAGCCGAAATGTTCGAGTTTTTTCCTAGCCATTTTTCTAAAGCAGGCTGTTGCAGTGCCCTTCCGAACGAGAATGTAAGTGTCCATGGCAGCTGAGATTTATACTTTTTCTGCATTGCGTTTAATCTTGCCGATGCGACTTCTGCATCCTGTCCGCCGGACAAAAATGCAACGCCCAGGACGGATTTAGGTACTATCTTTAGCAAGCAGTTTACAGTAGCTTCTGCTACAACATCAATCGGATCTTGAATCTTAGCACCTAATCCTGGTAAAATCATATTGGGTTTAAGCAGCATCCCACTTAACAGTACATTGTGTTTATAAAGTTGTTCAAATACAGTTTGAAGTACCTGCTCAGTTACTTCCATGCATTTTTTCAATGAATGGTTTCCATCCATCAATACTTCCGGCTCTACCGTAGGGACTAAACCAGCTTGCTGGCAATATTTTGCATATTGCGCTAAAGCGATTGCATTTGCCTTTATGCAGTTTGGAGTAGGAATGTCATTGCCTATCGCCATTACCGCTCGCCACTTGGCGAAACGTGCGCCGATATCGCTGTATTCTTTAAGCCGTGCCGGTAAACCATCGAGGCCTTCCGTTAATTTTTCACCTGGAAATCCCTTCATTGCTTTAGCGCCAAAATCTACTTTAATTCCAGGGATGATATTCGCATCAATAAGCACTTTAATAAATGGAGTGCCATCTAACTTGCGCGCTCGGATGGTTTGATCAAACAAGATAGCTCCGCTGATGCTTTCATTGAGGCCAGGGGTTGTCAGAATCATTTCCCGATAGCTTCGTCGCATTTCTTCAGTTTGCGGAATTCCTAGAGCCGCAAAGTGTTTATTACACGTGCCAATGCTTTCATCCATTGCCAGAAGCCCTTTATTGTCATCCAAGAGGGCTCGCACTGTTTCTGTCAGCATCGCTTCGTTCATGGCTTAATGCTCCATTCCCAATTAACAATTTCGGGCATGTCTTCGCCATGTAGATCTATAAAGTGTTTATGTTTGATCAATTTATCTTTCATCATTTGCTTTAGATAGTCTCCTTTAGCACCTAGGTTTGCCACACGATCTACTACGTCTTGCACCAAATGAAATCTATCAAGATCGTTTTGCACACGCATATCAAAGGGAGTAGTAATGGTTCCCTCTTCCTTATATCCGCGCACGTGTAAATTGCGGTTGGTACGGCGGTAAGTTAGGCGATGCACCAACCATGGGTAGCCATGAAATGCGAAAACGATGTGCTTGTCTCTGGTAAATAGCGAATCATAATCATGGTCGCTCAGTCCGTGCGGATGTTCACTTGCGGATTGCAGCTTCATTAGGTCAACCACGTTAACCACACGGACTCTCAAATTGGGGAGGTGCTCGCGAAGAATAGAAACCGCTGCCATAACTTCTAGCGTCGGTGTGTCTCCGCAACAGGCCATAATTACATCAGGTTCAGATTCTTGATCATTACTAGCCCATTGCCAAATTCCAATTCCTTCGGTACAATGAATAATTGCCGCGTCCATACCTAGCCATTGCGGTAAATTATGTTTACCTGCAACTACCACATTTACGTAGTTTCTACTGCGTAAACAATGATCAAAAACAGATAGGAGACAATTTGCATCGGGCGGTAGATACACCCGTACTATATCTGCCTTTTTGTTAATTACATGATCAAGAAATCCTGGGTCTTGGTGGGTAAAGCCATTGTGGTCTTGCTGCCAAACGTGTGATGCAAGAAGGTAATTTAACGAGGCAATAGGTCTCCTCCAAGGCAATTCTTTAGTGACTTTTAACCATTTGGCATGCTGGCTAAACATCGAATCAACAATGCGGATAAAAGCTTCGTAGCTATTAAAAAGTCCATGCCTGCCAGTTAGTAGATAACCCTCAAGCCATCCTTGGCATTGGTGCTCGCTAAGCTGCGAATCCATTATCCTTCCCGAAGGTGATAAGAACTCATCATTTTTTTCTTCTTTTGCATCCCATTGTCGGTTGCTTGTTTCAAAAACTGCTCCCAATAGATTTGAAAGCGTTTCATCGGGTCCGAAGATTCTAAAATTGGTTCTGTTAAGATCGATAATGTCTCTGAAAAAATTTCCCAATATAGTGGTATCACCCACTTGAACTGCCCCTGGCGATGGAATATTTACAGCGTGAACTCTAAAATCGGGCATACAAAGATCGTGTAATAATAGGCCTCCATTGGTATGTGCATTTGCGCCCATTCGTTTGCCTCCTTTTGGGGCTAATTCTGCTAATTCTGCGATCAAAGCGCCGTGCGCATCAAACAACTCTTCAGGCTTGTAGCTTTTCATCCAACGCTCTAACTGACCAAGGTGTTGGGGGTGTTTTGCATCTACCAAAATTGGCACCTGATGGGAACGAAAAGTTCCCTCGTTGGGCAAACCATCAACCATTTTAGGGCCGGTCCAACCTTTTGGTGAACGCAATACAATCATTGGCCAACGAGGTCTTGTATTGTCTCCATTTACTCTGGCATTTTCTTGATGTTCCTTAATTGCAGCTATTGCTTTGTCCAAGGTTTCGGCCATAAGTTGGTGCATCTTTTCGGGATCGTCGCCCTCAACAAAGTAAGGTGTCCATCCGCAGCCTTGAAAAAACTTTTCTAATTCGTCATGTTCAATTCTGGCAAGTAGGGTGGGGTTGCTTATTTTATATCCATTTAAATGCAAAATGGGCAAAACAGCACCATCTGTAATTGGATTAAGGAATTTGTTCGATTGCCAAGCGGTTGCCAATGGCCCAGTTTCTGCCTCTCCATCTCCGATTACACAAGCCACGATAAGCGCCGGATTATCAAATGCAGCGCCAAAAGCATGGCTTAAAGAATAACCTAATTCCCCCCCTTCGTGGATGCTACCTGGCGTAGTTGGAGCCACATGACTTGAGATGCCGCCTGGGAAAGAAAATTTAGTGAAGAGCTTTTTCATTCCAGCTTCATCTTGAGTAATGTCTGGATAAACCTCTGTCCACGTCCCTTCTAAGTAAACATTTCCTACCAAAGCGGGTCCACCGTGTCCGGGACCTGCCACATAAAACATGTCTAAATCGTATTTTTTGATCACTCGGTTTAAATGAACATAAATAAAATTTTGTCCGGGAGTGGTCCCCCAGTGTCCCACAACAAGTGGCTTAACATGCGCAAGTTTCAAAGGCGCTCTCAAAAGGGGGTTGTCGTATAGGTAAATCTGTCCTACAGAAAGGTAATTCGCAGCCCGCCAATAAGCATTCATTTTATTTAACAGACTTGGTGACAATGTTTCAACCTTAGGGCTGATTAAAACTTTTTCCATTTTATACGATTTTTAATGTTCATTCATTTAATGCCTGCACCCAAAACCTGTTTAAGCCCTTGGTTGGGGTTAATTCAAAAAGTTGGAGGACGCTAATGAAATTAGAAAATGTGTAGAGGTGGTGCAATGGATTTTTTTCAGCAGAAACGTAAGGCATCAAACATAAACGCAAAGTTGATTTTTAAACGATGGAAAATTTTGAACGTCCTATCTCGAGCATCAAAATTTAAAAGTATTTCAAAAAACATCTGTTGATGTTTTTATTTTGAGGGACCTATAGGGAAGTGAGCTCATCCGCAAAATATGATCTTGTCAAATAAATGTTTTTATCAATTTTTTAGAATTATCTCAGTTCAACACTATTTTTGCTCTTCGTTTTCTACTTTTTTATAAATTTTGCCAACATTTTCCTTTGCAAATCTGTCTTATAAACACATTATTGCAATAACAAATAGCTGATGTAAAGGTGCGTTTCCTTTTATTTTAAGCGTTATACAAATTGCTAAAATAGTTACATTATTCACACATTAAAACTGCCCTTATATGTAAAATTTGGTTGTACAGATCCAAAAACATTGCTTTCGATAGATGGGAAAACGAATATGGACTAAATTGGCAACTAGAGTGCTTATATAGAGTAGAATTTACGAAGCGAAGTCATGTAAGGATGATTTTCGAATAGCAATAGCTCTAATTTTGGTAACAAAGAATAGTTTTTTATTTGGAAGGGTTTTTTACTAATTTTTATCGTTTACATGCGATCAATACTGCGTTCACGATCTTTCAACCCACTAATCGCGATAAAAACGAAAATAATTGTTGCAACGGCATAGCAAGTATATACAATTGACTTACTTCCCGTTACATTGTTGTTTGCTACCGAAATAGCAATTAATGCCCAAATACCTACAATTCCATATTCTCTAAGATTTCGCGTCTTAATCATAAAAATGTTTACTAAACCCGCTACTAAAATCATTACGATAGCCCAAGACGGATTAGAAATTCCCCATCCATCCCAATTAATTTTAGTGAGGTACGCGGAAACGTTTGCGATAAATGCTACTGAAATCCATCCAAAGTAAAAAGCGAAGGGCCAAAAAATAAAAAGATATTTTGTAAGGGGATAGCTGTCGAGTTCCATACGGGTGTTCACAATAATTTTAAATAGAGAAAAAAGAATGATTCCCATAATAATTACCGATGTGCCAGTATAATCATATAGCCAAGCCAAAACCCATAGGGAGTTTGCAATACATGAAATGACAAACCACCACCCGATTTTTAATAGCATCGGTTCTTCCGCCTTTTTTTTAAAAAGCCCTCGCCCAGTATAAAAAACAAAGCCAAATAGGCCCAGATAAATTATTCCCCATATTGAAAATGCATATCCCGCAGGTGTGAAAAATGTAAAGTATTTATCTGACATGGTTTTCATTGTATTGCCATTAATTATGCCTGTGTTGGAAAGATAATTAATTAGCACAGTAATAATTAACGCTAGGCCGTTGGCTACAGGAAGTATTTTTTTCATAATAAATTTCGACTATCGACTTATAGAATTCGGCTCGATTCTTTAACCGATGTTGTGGTTGCCTAGAGTTCGAGACCTGCTAACAATAGTTGTCCTCATCAAATATAGTTAAAAGAACAAGACAACTAATGCCCATTTAATCATTTGCCTATTCATTTGTATTGGAATGCGTTAAATCATTTGTTGAGAGAAATTTGACTTCTTTTGATCAGCTAATTTTTAAAGGTTGATGGAGGACTAGTTTGCAGATCGCTCGATTCCGTACGAAAGATTTTCGAACCTATTTATTTGCACTGCGAATGGATGTCTTCGCAACCTTTAAATTTCATAAAGCTCTATGGGTAGATTGTCTGGGTCGGTCAGAAAAGTAAATTTCTTTCTAGTAAATTCATCTATTCTCAATGGTTCGGTGGAGATGCTTTTGGCGTTCAGCAGTTTAATACATTCCGCTATATCTGCCACTCCAAATGCCAAGTGTCGTAAACCTGTCGCTTCAGGTCTGCTTGGTCGGTTCGGCGGATTTGGAAAGGAAAAAAGTTCAATCAAATAACTCCCATTCAACGACAAATCAAGTTTATATGATTGTCTTGATGCTCGATAAATTTCCTGAACTATTTTAAAGCCCAAGATTTCTACGTAAAATCTCTTTGATTTTTCGTAGTCTTCGCAAATAATGGCGATATGATGAAGTTTATTAAGCGTTAACATATTGCATCATCCAAATTTATGTAACCTAATTTTAATACTAATGGACTTACTAGGCTAAAATATTAATTTTTTTTTTGATTTAGAATTATTTGACAGGAGCGGTTAAATATTTTCAACAAGCTATAGTTTAGGCATGTCAAACGATGGCGGAATGGCCTCTTTTCCTGTTGCCCAATCCTTGTTTGGTCGTTCGCCCATTGTTAGTTCCAATATGCCTCCTTCCATTAATTCCGCGTGGCTAAACCAGGATTTATTCCACAGTTTTCCATTTAATTTTGCGCTCTGAATGTATTTATGCTCCGGTGCATAGTTTTTACAACTTACTGTAAACGTTTTCCCGTTTCCCAATTTAATCGCTGCTGTTTCGAAGACAGGACTTCCAATTACATACATCGGCAAGCCCGGAGTTACGGGATAAAAACCAATCTCAGAAAACACTACAAACGAGGTCAATCCTCCGCCGTCCTCATCTCCTGGAATGCCCATTAAGTCATTTCTAAACCATTCTTTAAGCAGTGTACGAACCCTTTTTTGCGATCGCCACGGTTGGCCAGCATAGTTGTACAGATATGGAATGTGCATGGCAGGCTCATTACCCATAGAAAACTGCCCTACGTTGCCACTATGATCGGCATAAATGTGGTAAAAATCAGGTCTTCCCATACCTAAAGGAGTGCTAAACATATTTTCTAGGGCAGCTACAAAAGCATCTTTTCCGCCTATTAGTTTTATGAGGTCTGCGATGTTATGCTGAACATCAAACCGATAAAGGTATCCGGTATTTTCATCGTAGGCATCTCTACCGCCTATGCCCGGTGGGAAGCGGTAATCTAAATTCGGCATGAAATTGCCCAAAGAATCTTTAGGGTGAAAAAACTTTGTATCTGGGTTAAAAACTTTGCGATAATCTTTACTGCGCTCAGAAAAATAGTTCTCATCAATTTTATTGCCAATGGCGCCGGCAATTTTAGAAAGACACCACTCATCGTAAACTGTGCCTAGTGTAACAGCAATCGGCTGTCTGCGCTCCCAACCATTTACTTCTGGAACCGCCTCTTTTTCGCCCGGCGCAAGCGATGGGAAATAGCCATGCACTTTAAAAAACCTATCGAGTACACCAGCTGGTCTAGCCGACCACGGAGCCAGCGTTTTTTCAGTAATTGCCGCTTTTGCAACCGTGTACGCTTCTTCTAAGTTAAAGCCCTTTAGTCCTTTACTCTGTGCATCGGCAACCATAGCAACTGCATGGTTGGAGTTCATCCGCCGGCTGTCGCCTGTAACTTCCGGAAAGTTGGGCATCCATGCTTTTGTCATCTGCTCGGTCATGGTTACATAAGAATTAATCATATTGCTTTCCATTTCTGGCTCAATAATCGTTCGCAGCGGATGCGTGGCCCTGTAAGTATCCCAAATCCAATCGTCTGTGTAAAAAGTCTTCCCTCCATCGTCGTGTACTTTCCCGTCGTAAGCGCTAAAATAATGTCCGTCTTCAGAAATAGAAATCATTCGCTCATAAGTGCGGTAAAGCGAAGTGTAAAAAACCACCTTAGCATTTTCATCTGTTCCGCTAACCATTATCTTTCCTAGCGTTTTGTTCCAAACATCACGTCCTTGTTTCGCAACAGCGTCTAAATCATAGTTCTTAATCTCTCTTCTAAGGTTTTTTTCGGCCTGAGTAACACTTATAAATGACACACCATAACGCAACTTCAGCTGTTTTGTCTTGTTGGGAAACTGCATCACATAATGGGCGTTTCCACCTTTAGTTGTATTTTCCTCTACACCAATTTTATCGCCTTTTTTTGTGCCAATAGCGATGGGTGTTACGTCTGTTTCCAGATAAATATACACTTTGGTATCGTTATCTAGCTGTTGATATCCACTAATGCTGGTAGGCGTTTTTGTCAATTCCCCGTTGCCGGTATTGACGATTAAATAGGTGTCTTTTTTAGGATTGAGAAAGTTGAACTCATAGATTCCGGATTGATGGGAAGGAGCGTACTTGACGGCAATTTCTAACTCATCTAAATCTACACTGTAAAAATATGGTTTAATTACTTCATTGTCATAACTCAACTCTGTGACGCTTTTAATTTGCTCCACAGTGCCTTGATATGGACTTAGATTAAAAGCCGAACTTCCACGGTGACTTGTCACCACCAAAGGCAGGCCATTTAAGAAGTTTCCTGTAAAGTTTTCTCTTTCAGGATAAACCCGCAACATGCTATTGGGTAAGTGTATGGTTGGATAGGTGGGTACGAGCAAATGGCTAATGTTGCCAATGTAAGGATTTACGTAATCAACAGGCTCCTTAATGGTCTGGGCAAATAGTGATGATGAAGTGGTTAATAGTAGGATGAACAATCCCTGGATGCTGATTTTTTTCATGTGCTCCAAATTTAAAAAAATTCTTAAATACAAACACTAAAACGATTTATTTTGTAAGCGCTAATTATAGGTTATTGTAAAATTGATCTACGAGTTTCAATTTAAGCTAGGGCAGTTAGAGAATTTCGACACCTAAATGGTAAATTAGGCACCTCTACAATAATTTTCAATCAGCTAGGATTAGAGAACTAAAAAGCTAGTATAAAGCTTTTTCTTTTTTTCATGCTTTTTGGACTTGAGCGTTTTATGACATCCATAGACCATATTTAGTAAGCTGATTTTATAAATTACCAACGCTTATTATTGAACTTTCTTCCAAACAATACCACTAACAATGTGTTGTTTGTAGGGTAAAATTTAAAAGAAGAGGACATGATTTATAAAGACAAAGATGCTGCACAAGATAATCAACACCATAATGTTGAAGATGAAAACAATTCACAAAGCTCAAATACCGTTAAAAATCCAGACGATTGGACAACAGGCGATGAGTCAATGACGGGAGCTCAACATTCTTATCTAAAAACACTTTCTGATGAAGCTGGGGAGGAATTTGACGAATCTCTTAGCAAAGCGGAGGCATCGAAGCGAATTGACGAGCTTCAACACAAAACCGGACGAGGTCTTAAAGAAAACGACTAAAAATTGGTTTTTATGGGCGTCTAAAAACTGTTTTTTGAGGTTTATCCCTTAAGGCGTTGTTATCGATTATTTTATTAGGTCTAGGTTTGCACACTTAAAAATAGATTAAAAAATCCATTAGATAAGTTGTTGTCAAACTTTACTGGTATTTATAGATGCGCTATATGCAGACACCAAGGTTGATACTTAACTTATCTCCCAATAAAGCCATTGCTTAATAGCCATTTTTTGCATTCATCCATCCATTTAGATGTGGTTGTGTGGTTATTTAATCCATAGCCATGCCCGCCTTTTGGATAAAGAAGCATCTCAGCTGGGACGCCTTTGCTGTGCAAGGCTAGGTAAAAATAAATGCTGTTTTCAACCTTAACTACATCATCATCGTCAGCCTGAACCAAAAAGGTAGGTGGGGTATTTTTAGTGACCTGCATCTCATTAGAGTATTCATTAATTGTGGTTGCGGATGGGTTTTTTCCAATCAAGTTGTTTCTAGAGCCCATGTGTGTAAGACTATCCGTAAAACTAATAACTGGATACCCTAAAATCATGAAAGCCGGCTTGAAACTGATCTTTTTTGCGTTTAAAATATAGCTTCGTTGAAAATGTGTGCCAACTGTTGCAGCTAAATGTCCGCCGGCAGAAAACCCAGCAATACCAACTTTTGCAGTATCTACGCCCCATTTTTTCGCATTTATTTTGATGAGTTGTATTGCGCGTTGGGCATCCTGCAAAGGGCCAATGTTTTTATCAATCATACTTTCGTCAGATGGCATGCGATATTTTAGGACAAATGCTGCAATACCCATCTGCTGAAATGCTTTAGCAATCTCGAAACCCTCATTATTTATCGCTAAAACTTCATATCCGCCACCTGGGCAAATAACTACCTCAGTGCCGTTTGCATTGGTAGAGGTTGGCAAAAAAGCAATGAGTGTTGGCTTAGTGATGTGTTTTAAGAAATAATTTTCTCCGCCCCAGCTCCCTCTTTTTTCAGTCACGGTATCCGGCTTGGAATTTGGAATCGCGCCCTCGTATAAAGGGATTTCTTGTTGCGCGAATGAAGTTAAACTTAAAAAGCTTAGTAAAATGACAAGGGAGAAAAAGTAGGGTTTCATAAATTAGATTCAGTCGGAAATCAACTGTTTCCTACAAGTTAATTCACAAAACTGGATTATGCAAATTTTAAAACTCCATATTTTTGCATTGGTTGTAAACTAGTAGATGCGCGGTTGATTAATTTTGTTAAAATCTACGTATCTCTCAAGCCATTTTTATCACTTTTAATGCATTCAATCTAGCTTCCAATTCATCTACTTCTATTAGAAAATTATTAGAGAAGTTTTTTTTCTGGATTTTTAAGTTTTTAAAGAGCGATTTATAGTAGTCGATACCTACTTGCAACTGTGCAGAAAAACCAACGAGATACCTTTGTTTTTTTGTGTCCATAGTTTCCATGTTTAACTCTAAATCTTTCTTTAGATAATCTATGTAAAGCACCAATTCGTTTATAAATATATGTGGTCTGTTTACGCCTTTTAGCAGGTTTTTATACCCATAAATGTGCTTTATCATTTCCTCCAGCGAAAATATACCTTTAAAATAGGCTAAATTCGGTCCGGGGCAAATGGTTACCGCTTGGTTTTCTTTAGGTTTAAGCATGCCATTTTTGAGGTATGCTGAAGTTACCAGACCTTGGCACAGACATGTTTTTTCTGTAATTGCATCAAATTTTTGCCGGAATATCTCTTGCGATAAATTTTCAGTTTTTAGCGCCTTGATTTTTAGAAACTGGTATTTCCTAGAAGCCGTACAAATCGGTTCGGCGGTAAATTCTGTATTTGAAACCAGAAATTTCTTAGTGCAGGGACTACCCGGCCTATCTCTAGCAATCCGTTCTAACCGTTGTTTTTCACCAGAGCTTTTGCCGAAATTATTGAACGGAATCCCAAGTGGAGAGGATCCGCTTATAAAGAAATCCGTAGCCTTCGCAGAAACCAACTCCCTTAATGTGGTCTCGTCTACGTTGGTGGTTTCTGGCACGAGTAAAAATGGACTTCCCCAACCGGCTGCATCTAAATTGTAATGCGTTAAAAAAAATGCATGCTCTTCTGCTGTACCAATACCACCCTGTACAGTTACTTTAAGCGGCGGTATATGTGTTAAATTAATGTCTTTGTGGGAGAGTGCTTGCTGGTAAAGCCCAAATATTTCTGTCTTCATAGCGGTGCGTTTTACCCTAAATTCTTCTAAAATGGGACCCAACAAAAATCCTTCCGTTGCAAACGCATGTCCGCCGCAATTTAAACCAGATTCTACCCTAAATTCAGATACCCAAATGCCTTTCTTTGCTAAAAATTTTGCCTGGATAAAGGCAGAGCGAAAATCGCTAACTTTCAACACTACTTTTTTATTCAGGCTTCCATATTGATCTGGGAAAAAATCGGCAAATTCTTCTAAATAACTATATAGCCTTGGATTCATTCCCGCAGAAAGTATAATGGAAGAGTTTAAATCGCTGTTTGCAAAACCGCGTAGAGCTGCCAACGCATCGTTGAAAATTTCAGGTAGCGCTTCTGCGTTGCCATTAAAGTTCATTTTATCTACTTTCGACATAATGTTAACATCAATTGCGCCTTTGTGCATTTGCGAGCGAAGTTGGTGTTGAAGTTTTAATTTTTCGCACAAATGCTCTGTTGCAAGCATCTGTCCATAGGTTTTGCGCTGAATAGAACTCTTCGGCAACAGCTCAAAGTATCGGCAGATATCGCTATTGGGGGTAAAGGTTTGTGTGCGCAAGTCGTCGAATTGCCGATCAACCAATTTGCACATTAAATTAAGATAAGCAGTAATTCTCTTTGCTCTGCTGTCATTTTCGTTTTCCTCGATCTGTGAGAAAGGGATTCCGTTTTTTTTGCAATGATATTCTCTCATCCGCTCTATTGCAATGTCATCAACAATAGAAACGACGGAAGAAATGCCATATCTGGCAATTTTGAGTGGAGTATCGATAGAATAGCCCAATCCTAAAACTGGAATATGAAAGGTATGAATCATGATTTTGAAATTAATCACCGCGAAGGACGGATAAAAAGCCCTAAAAAAAAGTGATGAAAATCACTGGTAAAAGTTGTTGATGTCAAAACTTTAGATTGACTCGAAACGTTACAAAATCGGTAAAAAGCTAAGCAATTTAAAAAGGATTGCTATTCAACTGCAGCGGTACGTGTATTGGAAATCAGATAAAAGTGATTTAAATTTTGGAAAAAAGTGTGGATGTGTACGAAAACATATAAATATTTTTATATTTGTTTTTGATGCAGAGGGATAGTAAATTTTAATGTAAAATATTTTATGAGTACAGCAAGGTTAAATATCTTAGAGGAAACCCGATTTGAAAAAGTTCCCGTTACCATATATCAAGATGAGCTGGCTGCATCTATTCAGGTGGCAAAAAGGATCGCATTGGTTATTAGGGCAAAAGACAGGTCAGCAAAAAAAACTGTTTTAGGCCTTGCTACTGGTGCATCTCCTATAAAAGTATATCAAGAATTAATCCGGCTGCATAAGCAAGAAGGATTGAGCTTTAAAAACGTAATTACTTTTAATTTGGACGAATATTATCCGATGAAACCAGATGCTGCCCAAAGTTACGTGTCTTTTATGAAAGCCAATTTGTTCGATCATGTTGACATCAACATGGAGAATGTGCACATTCCGAATGGTGAACTCGAGGAGAACGAAATGTTTGATTTCTGCACAAACTATGAGGCGAAAATCTCTTCTTACGGTGGTCTAGATATACAAATTTTAGGTATCGGAAGAACCGGTCACATTGGATTTAATGAGCCTGGCTCAGCGCCAAATTCGGGTACTAGGCTGGTAACACTAAACGATTTGACAAGAAGAGATGCTTCCAGAGATTTTGGAGGGAAAGAAAATGTTCCCACTAAAGCCATTACAATGGGTGTTGGAACAATTTTTAAGGCGAAGCAAATTATTTTGATGGCTTGGAATCAGAAAAAAGCCTCTATAATAAAAAAAGCAGTAGAAGGAGAGATTTCTGCTGAAGTACCCGCAACTTATCTACAACTATCGGACAATGTAGAATTTGTGCTTGATAATGATGCCGCATCTGATTTGACCCGATTTGCTACGCCTTGGTTGGTAAAAGACTGCGTTTGGAACCTGCCCATGACTAAAAAAGCCGTTATTTGGCTTGCCAAAACCTTGAATAAACCGATTTTAAAGTTAACCGAAGAAGATTATAACAACCACGGCATGGCGCAACTGGCCACAGAAAAAGGCCCGGTTTATAATGTGAACATTGATATTTTCAATAAAATTCAGTACACCATAACAGGATGGCCAGGAGGTAAACCAAACGCTGACGACTCTCAACGACCGGAAAGAGCGCAACCGGCCAAAAAGCGATCTATTGTATTTTCTCCCCACCCAGATGATGATGTAATTTCGATGGGTGGCACTTTTATCCGCTTGGCAGATCAAGGACACGATGTGCACGTAGCTTATCAAACTTCTGGAAATACCGCTGTTTGGGATGACGATGCCCTCCGTTTCATGGAATTTACGATAGATTTTTGTAAATCTCAAAATCAGCCAAATGAAACACTTTTGTCGGTATACGACACTACTAGAGCGTTTCTGGAAACAAAAAAACCAAATCAGCCTGATAACGAAGCGCTTAGAACGGTGAAAGGACTGATTAGGAAAGGCGAAGCAATTGCGGGAGCAAGATTTGCCGGCCTTAATGATGCCCACATTCATTTTATGGATATGCCTTTTTATGATAAAGGGAAAATCAGTAAAAACGTATCTTATGAGGACGATATTTTACAAACGATGGCATTATTAGACTCAGTTAAACCACATCAAATATTTGCGGCAGGTGATTTTGCAGACCCTCACGGCACACACATTGTTTGTTTTAACATTACTTTAGAGGCAATTACCCGCTTGAGAATAACCGAAGAATGGGCAAAAGATTGCTGGCTTTGGCTTTATAGAGGCGCATGGCATGAATTTGAGATTGATGAAATCGAGATGGCTGTTCCACTTTCTCCTAATGAAGTGTTGCGAAAACGGCAAGCTATATTTAAGCACCAATCGCAAAAGGATATTCCTGTTTTTCCGGGTGACGATGCTCGGGAGTTCTGGTAAAGGGCGGAGGATAGAACTCGAGAAACCGCTAAAGCATACAATGATTTAGGTTTGGCGGAATATGAAGCCATTGAGGCATTTGTGAAATGGAAATTTTAACTTAGAGAATAAAAAAATACGCATAATTTTAACACTAACCCAATATTAGTCTTTTCTACCGCACTACCATAAATCTATGAATACCTCCAATTTTACATCTTTAAACATTTGCAAACTAGTTGAACAATTTTCTATCGAGGGTGCGTTTGAAAGCTATAAGCCCTTCGGATCTGGACACATAAATGATACATTTTTAATAAAAAATTGTTCAGAAAATTGTCCAGATTATCTCTTACAGCGGATAAATCATGCTATTTTTAAAGATGTGGCCTCGGTGGTCGAAAATATCTCTAAAGTTTCCGCCCACCTCGCAGCCAAATTAGCGGTAGAATTTAAAACAGATAAAGGTCGAGAGCAGGTTCTCACATTAATTCCAACGACTCAAGGAGCATTATTTTTTAAAGATGGAGCGGGTAATTTTTGGAGATTATATCAATTTATAAAAGATTCTATAAGTTACGATCTCGTGTCATCTACTAAGCAGGCTTATGAAGGCGGCGAAGCATTCGGTCGTTTTCAACGCATGCTATCAGATATGAATCCTGATTTATTAACCGAAACATTGCCAAACTTTCATAACATTAAATTTCGTTTAGAAAATTTTGAGGAGGCTTTGCGGAAAAATAGCAAGGGCAGAGTTGAGGAGGTTGCAGTGGAAATTGAGTTGGTAGAAAAGCAAAAAAAATTTATGTGCACCTTGTACAATATGGGACAACAAGGACTACTGCCAAAAAGAATAACTCATAACGACAGCAAGTTTAACAACATTCTATTTGATAAAGAAGACAACGTAATCTGCATTATTGATTTGGATACCGTGATGCCCGGCTATATTGCTTACGATTTTGGAGACGCCATTAGAACGTTGGTAAATACAGCTGAAGAAGATGAGCCAGACTTAACAAAAGTGAAGGTAGACCTAATGTTATTTAAGGCATACACCAAAGGCTATTTTAAAGAAGCCATTAATTTTTTAACCGAACAGGAAATAAAATCTTTATATCTGGCAATTTTTCTATTTCCATATCTTCAGGGCCTACGCTTTTTAACAGATTATTTAAACGGCGATACTTATTATAAGATCGCATATCCAGCACATAATTTAGTAAGAGCAAGGTCGCAATTTCAACTTCTAAAAAAGCTCATGGAGAAAAAAGTAGCATTGGAAACCATTTTATACGAAACCCAAAATAGCTTGGCAAGCTGATCAAACTCATTCAATAGTCTTTTTCTGTGAAATTTATTTTTGCAGACGCTTTGGCATTTATCCTCACAATGTTTGCTCAAGTTATCAATAGCAAGTGATTGAATGTTTTCCGAGCGTACTAGCGGTTTGCAAAATCTGAAAAAGGATTCGTTTTTTTTATTGAAATTAGCTCGATTTTTTCTGCTTCTACGTTAGAAATAGTTTGGGTAGATTGCCTTCTTTGATTACTCAACTAAAATACATTTGTTTAAAACCTACTATTTTGAGAAAAAATTTATTAAACTTTTTTAGACTCAGTTTATCCTTAATGTCTTTAACGATGTGCGCTACCGTTTACGCACAAGGAAGTTTTCAGCCAGACAGTATCATTTATGTCATGAAAAAAACTGCCGATTGGCAATGGAAAGAGTTGAAAGAGAACGGTTGGAGACATTCAAAAACAGATTGGACAAACGGAGCGATGTATGCCGGGATGGTTGCCTTAGCCAAAGTTGTAAACAACAACACCTACTATAATGAACTGATTAAAGTTGGTAAGGAAAATGATTGGGGGTTGGGATCGGAGCGCTTTTTTGCGGATGATTATTGCGTAGGGCAAACGTATGCTCAACTTTTTACAGTATTTAATGACCCCGACTATATTGCTAAGTTTAGAGCAAGAGCGGATACTATCGTCTCTTTACCTCATACAGAGTCCCTTCTTTGGAAAAATAACGTCCAAAATAGAGAATGGGCCTGGTGCGATGCTTTATTTATGGGGCCGCCATCGTTAGGATATCTTTTTCAAGCGACGGGTGAAAAAAAATATATAAATACAGCATCTAAATTGTGGTGGAAAACGAGCGATTATTTATACGACGATAAAGAACATCTTTTTTATCGCGACAGCAGATATTTTGATAAAAAAGAAAAGAACGGAGCAAAGGTTTTTTGGAGTCGAGGAAACGGCTGGGTAATGGGCGGTTTGGTTAGGATTCTCGAAGTGATGCCAAAGAACCATCCCGATAGGAAAAAATTCGAGAAGCAGTTTGAGGAAATGTCAAAAAAAATAGTTTCGCTGCAGCAAAAAGATGGTTCTTGGCATGCAAGTTTGTTAGATCCTGCAAGTTTTCCAGTTAAAGAGACCAGTGGAACAGGATTTTTTGCCTATGCTTTGGCTTGGGGGATTAACCACGGTTTGTTAAGTTATAAAGCGTATCATACGGCTGTTCAAAAATCGTGGAATGCGTTGATTAGTTCCATACATCCTGACGGAAAGCTCGGCTTTGTACAAGCGATAGGTGCAGATCCGCAAAAGGTAACGTATGATGATAGTGAGGTGTATGGAGTTGGTGCATTTTTGTTAGCGGGAAGCGAAATCTTCAGAATGGAACTGAACAAGAATTCTGGACTGTTAGTTGGCGTTGAAAATACCTTAGCAATTAACCGGATGGCGCAGACAGTGGAAATTTCTTGGGAAACAATTGCGAAGAAAAACAAACAATTAAATGAGGCGAATGCAATTGTGTTAGATGCCCTCACTGGCGAACAGGTGCCATCACAGGTTATTTACAACGGCTCGACAAAGCCGCAAGGATTAATTTTCCAGGTGAATATTCAACCAGGAACCGAACGCTTCTTTAACATTAAATCAGGACATAGGGACAATTATCCCGTAAAAGTTTATGGTCGGCAGGTGCCGGAACGATTTGATGATTTTGCTTGGGAGAATGATCGGATTGCATTTAGAATGTATGGCGCTGCCCTTGATAGTCAGAAAGACAATGCCAAAGGTATTGACGTTTGGTCTAAAAAAACCTCTCGACTTATTGTAAATGAGTGGTACAAAAAAGGTGACTATCATGTAGACCATGGACAGGGTATGGATGGTTATGATGTTGGCATTTCCTTAGGTGCGGGCAATTCAACGCCATTTATTGACGGAAAATTTGTTTTTTCATCCAACTACAACGTTTATAAAGTTGTAGATCAAGGACCAATCCGTTTTACTTTCGACTTGGTCTATAACGCTTGGGATGTTAACGGCGAAAAAGTTAGCCAGCGCAAACGCATCTCTCTAGACGCTGGAAGTAGCCTGAATCAAATTGTAGACAATTATCAATTCAGCAGCAAAAAGCTGCCTATCGCAACAGGATTAACTAAACACAATGATGACGGAAAACAAAAGATAGACACGATTAACCATTACATAAGTTACTGGGATAAAACAGCAGGAAATGTTGATAACGGAATGATTGGAGTCGGAATAGTATTTCCTGAAAATGAACACGTTAAGTTAGTAGATCAAGCTGGTCATCTTTTAGGACTAAAAAACATCGATAAAAATAAAACCTTTATTTACTATCAAGGTGCTGCCTGGAACAGAAGCGGTTTGTTTAGTCAAGAAGGCGATTGGCTGACTTATTTGAAAAACTTTAGCCAAGGATTAGAAACTCCATTGGTGATCGAATTTAACTTTTAAAAGGCTTTTTTCGCTGATTAAATAAACTCGTTTCCGAGAATTAAAGTGGTTTTTGCATCATTGTATCAATTATAAATGAAAGTAAAGTTGACGAACAGCCAGCATTTGATATAAATACGATATAATTTTATACTTTCGCTTCTCTAAGCCAGTTGCATACCTAAAACATGAACGACAAGATCATCACTATAAAAGACATCGCATTAAAAGCAAAAGTTAGTGCAGGAACAGTAGATCGGGTGTTGCATAAAAGAGGGAAAGTCGCGCCGAAAGTGGAAGAGAAAATACTTCGAATTATTAAGGAAATGGAGTATGAGCCTAATATTATCGCCCGTGCGTTAAGTTCTAAAAAGAAATTTGTTGTTGCTGTTCTTATTCCTGATGAGACTTATGACCCTTATTGGTTTGCTCCAAAATCTGGTATAAAGCAATCGTTAAAGGAACTGAAACAATTTGGCTTGGAAGTAAAATTCTACTTTTTCGATCCTTATTCTGCTGTTTCATTTACGCAACAGGCAAATGAAGTTACGATGATGAACCCTGATGGCATTATTTTGACACCTATTTTCCATCGTGAAACATTACCGTTCTTTCAAAGTTGGAAAAAAGCTGACATCCCTTTTGTGTTGTTCAATACAGAAATACCCGATTTCGAACCACTTAGCTATATCGGTCAAGATTCATATCAAAGCGGCTATTTGGCGGGCAAGTTGATACATTACGGCTTGGCAGAACCATGCAGCATTCTAATCGCCCATTTTGATGAAGAAACAACGAATGCAGCTCACCTAGAAAAAAAAGAGCGAGGTTTTAGAAATTATTTTCTCCATAACAATCTATTGCAAAAATACGAGATTCTTAAAGCAGATATCACTCGTCCTAATTATGCAAGCTTAGTCTCCCAGTTGGATGATGTTTTTGAGTCAAACCCGAACATTAAAGCTGTTTTTGTAACCACTTCAAAGTCCTTCGAAATTGCAAGTTATTTAAATCAAAAGCATAAGCATGATGTGCACGTGGTTGGATATGATTTGTTGGCAAAAAATCTACATTATCTAAAGAATAATACCATTGATTTTTTAATCAATCAAAATCCAAAAGGACAAGGCTTCTGGAGCCTTAAATTATTGGCAGATAAATTGATTTTTAACAAGGAAGTTCCTATGCTCAAATATTTGCCCTTAGACATCATTACTAAAGAGAATGTAAATTATTTTGTTGAAGAAGCTTAATTCGTCATTAATCGAAATAGGTTAAACCCACAATCTTTGATGCTTATTCGTTTACTTTGTGTGTTCGCAAACAATTTATTTTTTTGTTTGGACTAAAGGTTGTATTTTAGCTATTGTTTACGGACACAAACGACATTTTTTTTGAACAAATAGAGCAGCTATTTAAAATCGAGTAAGACAGGATTTATCCTATGTCAACTCGTTTTTTTCTAAATCTGATGCTTTTTGAAAGAATTATTGTACAATACGTGCACGGATGGGTATTAACATTATTTTCTTCACGATCATGCCAAAACAAATTACTATTCCTTATTATTCTTCCGAAGAAATGTCTATTGACATGCTTAAAAAGGCACTAGGTAAAAATGAGGCGCATAAAATTGATCAAAACTCTTGGAATCATAACTTTGACGGTAAAGCTCAGTTCGATATTGGATATCTGGACAACGGATTGTTGTTGAAATTCGATGTGATTGAAGAGCACATCTCAGCCATTTATAACAGACCCAATGATCCTGTCTATAAAGACTCTTGTGTTGAACTTTTTATTGCTTTCGATGGTGATGAAAACTACTATAATTTCGAGTTTAACTGCAAGGGAACGTGTTTGGCCGGCTTTGGTACATCAAGAACAAATCGAACCCTGATAGATATTAGAAATTTGAAGAGTATTGAGTCGTCTGCAAGTTTCAAATCGGTGTTATTCAATGGTAAAACAATGATCAAGTGGGATTTAACTTTAATTATACCGAAATCTGCTTTTCAGTTTCATCATATCACCTCGTTTAAAAATAAATCTGCAAAGCTAAATGTGTACAAATGTGGCGATGACCTGCCCAAACCTCATTACCTCTCTTGGAATCCTATAACTAATGTTGCAATGCCAAATTTTCACCTTCCAGAATATTTTGCCAACGCTATTTTTAAATAGACGATAAAATGAAACCAACCAAACAGAACCTATGTCTATAACAAATCCTTCTTCCGTCCAGTCTCCTAATAAGGGGGTAAATCCAGTAATTATTATCGGCGCCTTATTTTTCGTCTTCGGATTTGTTACGTGGCTTAATGGCACCTTGATACCCTTTTTGCAGCTCGCCTGCGAACTAAATACTTCACAAGCGCTATTGGTAACCTTTGCTTTTTACATGGCTTACTTTTTCTTGGCCATTCCATCATCTTACATTTTAAAACTTACGGGGTTTAAGAATGGAATGTCTTTGGGGCTTTTTGTGATGGCGCTAGGTGCGTTGATTTTTATACCCGCTGCCAATGTGCGTTCTTTTCCGCTTTTTCTTGTCGGGCTTTTTGTACAAGGAATGGGCTTAGCTTTATTGCAAACGGCATCTAATCCATACATTACCATTGTTGGACCTATAGAAAGTGCCGCAAAAAGAATTAGTATAATGGGCATCTGCAATAAATTGGCGGGCGCATTGAGTCCACTTATTTTGAGTGCTTTGGTACTCAGCGGAGCTCAGGCAATAGAGGATCAGGTCAAGGTGATTTCAGATCCGGTCCAAAAAGAGGTTTTGTTAAATGCATTAGCCCAGCGCGTGGTAATGCCATATATTATTATTGCTGTTGTTCTGACCTTACTCGCCTTGTTGATCAGGTATTCCTCCTTGCCAGAGATAGATACCGACAAAGATCATATCGGTGACGATGGCGTCATAGTAGCTCCAAAATCGAGTGTGTTTCAATATAGAAATCTTACGCTCGGCGTCATCTGCCTATTTTTATATGTTGGTGTGGAAGTAATGGCTGGTGACGTTATTGGGAGTTATGGTAAATCGTTGGGTATGAGTTTAGACAAAACCAAAATATTTACCTCTTATACATTAGCTTCCATGGTTGTTGGATATATTATTGGAATCATCTGCATTCCTAAGTACATCAAACAAGAAAAAGCATTGATGATTTCTGCCCTTGTGGGTATATTATTTACGGTTTGTGCATTTTTAACTTCAGGTTTTACAAGCATCGCATTCATAGCTTTACTAGGCTTGGCAAATTCATTAATGTGGCCTGCAATATTTCCCCTCGCAATTAAAGGGTTAGGCAAATTTACAAAGATTGGCTCCGCGTTACTGGTAATGGGAATTGCAGGTGGAGCAGTTCTTCCACAAATTTATGGCGCATTAGAGGTAAATCTAGGCCCCCAAGTTGCTTTGGTAATAAGTATGGTACCATGTTATGCCTACATCTTTTTTTATGCTGTAAAAGGACATAAACTAACTTAAAGTTTCTTCGATTCGTTTTTTAGTGACTATTTTCGGTTTTATGCAATTAGCGAAAACTGAAACATGACCATATTCGATTTAGTAGGAAAAACTGCTCTGGTAACAGGTTGTAACAAGGGAATAGGAAAAGCAATGGCTGTTGCTTTGGCAGCAGCAGGTGCTAACATCATCGGTGTATCCGCAAAGATGCCTTTGTCTGGCGGCCAAACAGAGGTTGAGGTGCAAAATCTTGGTAGAACTTACAGAGCTTACCAATGTGATTTTAGCAATAGAAATTCTTTGGAATCTTTCATTGAAAAAGTTAAAGCTGAAAACCCAATTATTGACATTCTGGTTAATAACGCAGGAACGATACAACGGGCGCCTGCGTCAGAACATTCAAATGATTATTGGGACAATGTAATGTCCATAAACCTTGATGCCCCGTTTATCCTTACCAGAGAGATCGGCAAGGAAATGATTAAGCGAGGCTCTGGTAAAATTATTTTCACTGCCTCCTTGTTAACTTTTCAAGGTGGGATAAATGTACCAGGCTATGCGGCAAGTAAGGGCGCTATAGGCAGTTTGGTTAAAGCATTTGCAAATGAATGGGCCGCAAGAGGGGTGAATGTTAATGCAATTGCACCTGGTTATGTAGCGACAGACAATACAGAGGCGTTGCGAAAAGATGAGGATAGAAGCAATGCAATTTTGTCTCGGATACCTGCAGAAAGATGGGGAACTCCAGAAGATTTTGGTGGTGTAACAGTTTTCCTCGCCTCTAAAGCAGCAGATTATATCCACGGTACCATCATTACCGTTGATGGAGGATGGATGAGTCGTTAACATATTTGGTTGAACATTTTTAAAAAGAAAACATGCAACAGAGATACCACAACAGTCAGAAAGAAGTAAAGGGAATGAATACTCAGGAACTGCGCAGTCAATTTCTTATCGAAGATCTGATGAATGCAGGCGCGATCAACTTTACTTATAGCCACTACGATAGGATTGTGATCGGCGGCGCGGTACCTATGACCGATGACCTAAAACTTGAAAATTTTTCGATGTTGAAAGCGGAATACTTTCTGGAAAGAAGGGAGTTGGGTGCGATAAATATTGGCGGTGCAGGTTCCATCAGGGTGGATGGAAAAACCTATAACCTTAACAAAAAGGATTGTCTATACGTTGGCAGAGGAAATAAAGAACTCATATTTTCGTCAAAGGATGTAGAAAATCCTGCGCAATTTTACATCATATCTGCCCCAGCCCACAAAGAATATCCAACCACCCTAATGAAAGGGGAAGAGGCCAGTCCTGTAGTAATGGGATCTGCAGAAACTTCCAACCTGCGAACCATAAATAAGTACATCTATGGCCATGGAATTCAAAGCTGCCAATTGGTTATGGGATTAACTGTTCTTGAAACAGGAAGCGTTTGGAATACAATGCCCGCACATGTGCACGATAGAAGGATGGAAGCGTATTTTTATTTTGATCTCGCAACCGAACAGACTGTTTTCCACTTCATGGGAGAACCTGAAGAAACTAGACACATCACCATACATAACCATCAGGCAGTGATAAGTCCGCCGTGGTCCATCCATGCGGGCTGTGGTACCTCAAATTATTCTTTCATTTGGGGAATGGGAGGGGAGAACCAAGATTATGGGGATATGGATCCTGTGAAAATTGCGGAGTTGAAATAAAAATATCGATCTATTATCTTAACTTTAATAAATTATTCAAATCACTTCAAATAAACAGTTTGCGTAAAAGCACCATTCGCAGCAATGTCCCAAACTTCCATTCTAATCCATTTTCTCCCCTTTAAATTCAATTTTCGTTTGATGGTTTTATCACCAAAAGCTTCCGTTTCGTTAAGGTTGATTTTATCGCGGTAGACTTTATTTCCATCTCCTGAAACCAATTCCGCATAATTTAAAGGAAAGGTCCAATTTATGTTAAAAGCAATAGTCGCCTCCCCTGTTTTTGACAGCTGAACTGTCTGTCCAGAACTACCATCATTTACCGTAAAAGAGGGGATAAGCACTTCTCCGGTGGTAGAGAAAAAATCGCCATTTTTAATGACATCGAGCACAGGTTGCCAACCCTCCTTAAAAGGTGGAATTTTGTCCATTTTTAAATAGTTCACATTCAAATGCGCATACATCTCGTTTTCTGGCTCGATGGTGAAAATATCACATTCCGCAAGCACAGTCTTTTTTAAACCCCAGTTATTCATGTCATCCATCAAATCTAATACACGTTTACTTAAAGTTTGCAGAGAAAGGTCTGCCGGAATATTTTTCCAAGCGGCTCCTAGAAATGTGCTCGATTTGAAAAAGTCTTCATTTTTATAAGCGTCTGGATAACCGGTTGATGCTTTTGTCCTTGCATGGGCAGTCCAAGCCAAACCGCTCTCAATTTCTAACAGTTTTAGCATATCCACCTTGTCTCTAATGTGATACACTTTTCCATATTCGGCATCAATGGTAACAAACGGTATATTTTGTGCTCTGCTCATTATCCAATACACGGGTTTAGGAAAAAAAGCCAACCAATGTCCACCATAAAAATTATTGGCTTCTTCTCCGGGCAGCAACAAAAATTGCTTAGTTGATAAGCGCTCACACTGTTCAAACAACGTTTTAAGCTCTTTTAAGCGTGTACTATCGGGCCCTTTTGGATGTCCCGGTCCGTGAAATTCGGCTAAGTGCACAATATCAACTCCAGTTTCTTTAAAAACTTTCACGAAATTTGGCTCCTCAGGGATAGGTTTGCCAGCCAAAACAACATCAGATATAAACTCATTGTGAAAATGACTTTCCATTGTTTTGTATCCTGGAAGACCGACGTACTTATCTTTATGGGTAAATTTTTTCACTTCCTCAAGCGTTAATTCAGGATTGTCTTTGCTCAGTAAACAGAAAAAGTTTAATCTTTGCTGCGTTTTTGGTGGAGCGTTAAACCAAGGAACAAACCGGTTATCACCTTGCAGCTCTTGTCTAATTCCTATGCCAAATTCAGGAATCATCTGTCGGTAATTGCGGCCATACCAGGTAAATTTTAAATTAAAAGCTTCGTCTAGAGGATAAAAATATTGGTGTGGTGCGGGGAATATTGCTAAACTCCCTGTAGAAGATTGTCCGATAACGGTTCGGTATTTTACCGCTAGATTTTTGCTTGTATCTGCCTGATTTGCGTGTACATATTGCATTTTCTTATAAACATCAGACCAAGCAATAGCGCTCCAAGGTTGCTTTTTGCTTACCAATCCTGCATCGTATAAAATTGCTGTCGAATCAACATCAGTCGCTACAATTCCGGCAATGTTAAATAATGGGCTGCCATTGTATACTGTGATTTCGAGCAGCCCCTTAAAATTCGGAGCCTTTAGCTTTCCCAAACTAATAATGGTGTGTGATCCAACCGATTTTACGCTTGCTGTATTTTCCTTTTCTAACGTTAAATTGTATGATTTATGGGGTTTTGAAGGTACTTTGTCGAAAAACACATCCCAACCGCCGCTTTTTGGGTCGAGTTTACGTTTTCCAACACTTAAAATGAATGCTGGATCAAGATTTTTCGCAATTTCGACAAAGGATTTCGAGTTTCCTATTTGCAAACTTTTAAATAACGGATTTGAGTTTCGCACATCTAAAATCATCTTCCCAATTTCCCGATTACCTATCGGCCAAGTTATCTCTAAATATTGACCGTTGGTTTTAACAGCAGCGCCATTTGCAGCATTGAATTCTGTAAGATTTACGTTAGGCTGGGCATTTACTGCGACTGTAAATAACAGCGAGCAAAGTAAGATTTGCATCTTCATAATATTTTGGTTAGTCGGTTTTAAGGCTTCCGGTAATACTACCCAATTAAATTTAGGAACTGGTATTATTTGCAATTATCTTTTTCAATTAAGTTAGAAAGGTATGTGCGTATTTTTTGAATAGATGATTTTTTTGGTAAAATAGGATAGCGTATGAAGATCTAAATCATGGGGATTTGTAACGTTTATATCTGTCGTTTTAATGAAATTATAATTGATTCTGCGCACGATCAAATGCGTCAGAAAAATTGACCGCCAGTAAAAAAGCCTGAACATTTTGCTCAGGCTTTATGTTATTTTAACGATTAAATTTATTTCTGAGCGTTTTCGCCAGCTTTTTTATGATCCGCCAAAAACGTTGCCAAACCTTTATCGGTAAGTGGGTGGTTTAACAAACCTAAAATAGCGCTTAGAGGAGCGGTAACTACATCTGCGCCAATCTTAGCACAATCTATAATATGCAATGGTCCGCGGATAGACGCTGCCAAAATTTCACATTCGTATCCGTAGTTGTCAAAAATAGTTCTTATGTCCTCAATCAATAATAAACCTTCGCTTCCTATGTCATCCAGGCGACCTAAAAATGGCGAAACATAAGATGCACCAGCTTTGGCGGCGACCAAAGCTTGTCCGGCAGAGAAAATTAAAGTTGTATTAACTCTTATTCCCTTAGAGGATAAGTATTTGATCGCTCTTACACCATCCTTAATCATGGGTATCTTTACTACAATTTTAGGATTTAACGCAGCGAGTGCTTCGCCTTCTTTAATCATCTCGGCATAAGTCGTAGAAATAACTTCCGCACTTACGTTTGCATCTACAATTTCGCAAATGTCTTTATAATGCTTGTTTACTTTATCGTCTCCTGTTATACCTTCTTTGGCCATTAAAGAGGGATTAGTAGTTACACCGTCTAAAATGCCAAGTTCTTGTGCTTCTCTAATTTGATCGAGGTTGGCTGTGTCAATAAAAAATTTCATGTTTTTAAATTCTTAAAATGATAATTAGGTTCAATGTAGAAACCCTGAAGAATTTTCAATTCCCCCTTCAGGGGGTTATAGGGGGTGAAAAAATGGGCAAGCACCTCTTATCGCACCGCTACAACCTTCTACCCTTGCTGCGTTCCCACCCTGGGGGAGTTCGAAGGGAGCTGGTCGTAAAAGACTTGCCCGCCACAAAGGTAGCAAAACTACTTAGGTTACAAAACACAGTCCTTTAAAAATTGTTTAAAATTTATATGTTGTTGATTAGTAAAGCAATAAATTTCAAAACTTACAAATTGGCTAAATTCCTTTTAAAGCCATTTTTAGTAAATTGATATATTTGTAAATAATTAATTGATAAATTCCATAATCGGCAAGAAAATTGTTTTTTATTTAATAAAACATAAGAAATATGAAAAAGTAATGCAAACTATGAAATAACTCGTGTTTTTTTCGTAACTTAGTGTCTCGTTTACACTAACTATTAAAACACAAGAATGAAGTTGAACCACGGGTTATATGATGCAAAGTTTGAACATGATGCTTGCGGAATTGGGTTTGTAGCCCATGTAAAAGGCCGAAAATCACATCAAATCATCTCGGATGCGCTGACCATTTTAGAGAACTTAGACCACAGGGGTGCTAGCGGTGCAGAAGTAAATAGTGGAGATGGAGCCGGAATTATGCTGCAGATTCCACATGAGTTTTTTTATGATGAATGCTTGAAAACGGGTTTTAGTTTACCTAAAACGAATGAATACGGCGTAGGCATGTTGTTTATGCCAAAAGATTTAAGAGCCAGAGAGGCTTGCCGAGAACTTATATATCGCGCAGCAGATAAACTGGGCTTAGAGGTTTTGGGATTTCGAAAGGTCGAAGTAGACGCCTCTGAAATTGGCGAAACGGCGCTATCAGTCGAACCCGAAATTGAGCAATTGTTTATCGCTCGTCCATTTACAATTTCAGAAGGAGCGGATTTTGAGCGTAAGCTATACATCTTCAAAAACTACCTACTTAAAACCATTCAAAATACGGTAACAGGAGCAAAAGGATTTTATGTTGTTTCACTATCCTCTCAAACCATCATATATAAAGGTCAGTTAACCTCTTTGCAGGTGCGCACCTATTTCAAAGAGCTAAATGATCTACGAATGGTTTCCGCCTTTGGCCTCATTCACTCTCGTTTTGCAACCAATACTTTTCCATCGTGGCCTTTGGCGCAACCATTTAGATTTATTGCCCACAATGGTGAAATCAATACCTTGCAGGGAAATTTGAACTGGTTTAGAGCAGGTGTAAAATCTTTCGCCTCAGAATATTTTACCGCCGAGGAGCTTGATATGCTCCTCCCGGTGATAGACGAGACCAATTCAGATTCCGGTTGTCTAGATAATGTTATTGAACTCTTACTACACGCAGGTCGGTCCTTGCCCCAAGTATTGATGATGCTTGTGCCGGAAGCTTGGGACGGTAATGAAGATATGGATCCCGTGAAGAAGGCATTTTATGAATTTCATGCCACTTTAATGGAGCCGTGGGACGGTCCCGCTGCAATAGCCTTT
Organism: Pedobacter sp. UYEF25; assembly: GCF_054061655.1. Classification (NCBI taxonomy): domain Bacteria; kingdom Pseudomonadati; phylum Bacteroidota; class Sphingobacteriia; order Sphingobacteriales; family Sphingobacteriaceae; genus Pedobacter; species Pedobacter sp. UYEF25. The sequence goes on from NZ_JBSSEL010000008.1 coordinate 67,611, forward strand.
ACGGATGGAAAATTGATCGGGGCCACACTTGATCGTAATGGCTTAAGGCCTTCTAGATATGCCATCACTTCCGATGATCGCGTAATTATGGCTTCAGAAGCAGGCGCATTGGCTTTAGATCAAAGCACGGTCATTGAAAAAGGTAGATTAACACCCGGCAAAATGTTCGTTGTAGATATGGAGCAGGGCCGCATCATCAGCGATACAGAAATTAAACAAGAGATTTGTGGTGCACGTCCGTACGGAGACTGGATCAATCAATATCAGATTAAGCTGGAAGATTTGCCAGAACCTAGGTTGGGCTTCACGCATCTATCACCAGAGTCTGTACTCAAATATCAACAAGTTTTTGGTTTCAGTCGTGAGGATGTAGAAGTGATTTTAAAGCCTATGGCTTTTGCAGGCAAAGAGCCCATTGGGTCAATGGGAACTGATACGCCGTTGGCAATATTGTCTAAGCAACCGCAACATCTATCGTCTTATTTTAAGCAACTTTTTGCTCAAGTTACCAATCCACCTATAGATCCGATCAGGGAAAAAGTGGTGATGAGTTTGGCAGGTTTTATGGGCAACAACGGCAATTTGTTGGCAGAAAGCCCAATGCAGTGTCATTGTGTAGGGATTAAGCATCCGATTTTAACGAATCTAGAGCTTGAAAAATTAAGAAGTATTGATACCGGAGTTTTCCAGGCGAAGACGTTACAAACTTATTTTAGGGCAAACGGCAAAGACGGTTCAATGGCTAAAGCCCTCGATCGTTTATGTAGATATGCAGTAGATGCCGTTGAAGATGGTTTTCAAGTTATTGTCCTTTCTGATCGAGCCATTGATTCTGAACATGCCGCAATTCCGTCGCTGCTCGCCGTTTCAGCTGTCCACCATCACCTAATCCGAAAAGGATATCGTGGTGCCGTTGGCATTGTGGTAGAAGCTGGAGACGTGTGGGAAGTGCATCATTTTGCAACCTTAATTGGGTTTGGCGCTACCGCGATTAATCCTTATTTGGCTTTAGAAACCGTTGTTGGTTTTGAAGAAGAATCTGGCTTGAGCAAAAAAGAGCTCATTAAAAATTATACCTATGCTGTAAATAACGGCTTGCTAAAGATTTTTTCGAAAATGGGTATTTCGACTCTGCAGTCTTACCATGGTGCGCAGATTTTCGAAATTTTAGGATTAAACCCACAGGTGGTCAACACTTATTTTACAGGGGCTGTTTCTCGTATTGGCGGATTGGGACTGGATGAGATTGCGAGAGAAACGTTAATGAAACACCATAGAAGTTTTGGTCCGGCTACGCAGCCGGAGCATCTCTTGCCTACCGGAGGTACTTATAAATGGCGTAGGAGGGGAGAACAGCATTTGTTCAACCCACAAACCATCCATTTGTTGCAGAATTCTACTCGTAAAAACGATTATCAACTTTTTAAACAATATTCTAAACTGATTAACGAACAGACCAAACAGGCTTATACCATTAGAGGGTTGTTTGAGTTTAATTACAACCGCTCATCAGTTCCTCTAGAAGAGGTAGAACCGATAACTGAGATATTAAAACGTTTTGCAACCGGGGCCATGTCATTCGGCTCTATTTCTCACGAAGCCCACTCAACCTTAGCCATCGCTATGAACCGAATAGGGGGCAAAAGCAATACTGGTGAGGGAGGTGAAGATGAAATGCGCTTTGAAAAAATGGAGAACGGCGACAGTATGCGATCTGCAATTAAACAGGTCGCTTCTGGCAGGTTTGGAGTTACAAGCAACTATCTAACCAATGCAGATGAACTGCAAATTAAGATGGCGCAAGGTGCAAAGCCTGGTGAGGGTGGACAATTACCAGGACATAAAGTAGATGACTGGATTGCTAGAGTGCGTCATGCAACTCCGGGTGTAGGTCTAATTTCTCCGCCACCGCACCACGATATCTATTCTATCGAAGATTTAGCACAGTTGATCTATGATTTGAAGAATGCCAATCGGGCTGCAAGAATCAATGTTAAATTGGTAAGTAAAGCTGGGGTGGGTACCATTGCTGCAGGAGTCGCGAAAGCACATGCCGACGTAATTTTAATATCTGGATTTGACGGTGGAACAGGTGCATCGCCAATCACCTCTATCCAGCATGCCGGACTACCTTGGGAACTTGGCTTGGCAGAGGCTCATCAAACCTTAATGAGAAATAAGTTAAGAAATCGAGTGGTATTGCAAACCGATGGTCAATTAAAGACAGGGAGAGACATTGCTGTAGCTGCACTGCTTGGCGCAGAAGAATGGGGAGTTGCAACGGCCGCCCTCGTTACTAGTGGATGCATCATGATGCGCAAGTGTCATCTAAATACTTGTCCGGTTGGGGTTGCTACACAAGATCCTGAATTGCGTAAAATGTTTACCGGGGATGCAGATCATGTTGTAAATCTGTTTTATTTCTTGGCAGAAGAACTCCGCGAAATTATGGCTGAGCTAGGTTTTAGAACCGTGACAGAGATGGTTGGCCAAGCAGATTCTTTACAGATGAGGGCTTTGGAACCTGAGCACTGGAAGTTAAAGCAATTAGACTTATCAGCTATTTTATACAAGGCAGAAGACAATGGCTTAGCAAATTACAATACTGAACACCAAGACCACAATTTAGAACATGTATTAGATCGAAAGTTGATGGAAATTGCAAAGCAGGCAATTGAAACTAAAGAGCCTGTTTTCGAAACGTTTACGATAAAAAATACGGATAGAACAGTCGGTGCGATGCTTTCAAATGAGATTTCTAAGAAGCACAAAGGTGCCGGTCTTCCACCAGATACCATAAATTTCAAATTTATGGGATCTGCAGGACAGAGTTTCGGTGCTTTTGCTGCGAGAGGTTTGACATTGTCCTTGGAGGGCGAAGCCAATGATTATGTTGGGAAAGGATTGTCAGGTGCGAGACTTGCCATATCTCCTTTTGCAGACGTTACATATGTACCTGAACAAAATATTATTATCGGTAACGTTGCACTTTATGGCGCTACCGGTGGCGAATTGTTCGCTCGTGGCCAAGCAGGAGAGCGCTTTGCGGTTAGAAACTCTGGTGCAACAGCAGTGATTGAAGGCCTTGGCGACCATGGTTGTGAATACATGACGGGAGGAGAAGTATTAGTGCTCGGTGAAACTGGAAGCAACTTTGCCGCAGGAATGAGTGGAGGGATTGCTTGGGTTTACAATCCAAACGCTACTTTCCAAAAGAGATGCAACAAAGAAATGGTAGATTTAGATCCGCTATTGGAAGAAGATGAAAAACGTATCTTGGCATTGCTTACCACACACATCAGACTCACCGGAAGTAAAGTAGCCTCATTTATTGCAGGCGATTGGAAAAATCAGTCCGCACATTTTGTCAAAGTATTCCCCAAAGAATATAAAGCAGTTTTGAACAAGCGTTCTAACACAGTAAAAACACAACATTAATGGGAAAGATTACAGGATTTAAAGAATACGATAGAGTTGCCCCAAGTAAAGAAGATGCCCAAAATAGGGTTAAACATTATCGCGAGTTTATGGATGAACTGCCGAGTGTAGAGCTAAATAATCAAGCGGCGAGGTGCATGGATTGCGGTGTTCCTTTTTGTCAATCTGGTTGTCCGCTGGGTAATGTGATTCCAGAATTTAATGATTCCGTTTACAAAGGAGAATGGGAAAAAGCGGCAGATATTTTATTGAGCACCAATAATTTTCCAGAGTTTACCGGAAGAATTTGTCCTGCACCCTGCGAATCCGCATGCGTGTTGGGAATAAATCGTTCTCCGGTGGCTATCGAAGACATCGAAAAACACATTATCGAGATCGCCTTTTCTAAAGGGTATATGAAAGCCAAAGCGCCGTTGCTGAGGACCGGAAAAAAAGTTGCTGTAATCGGCTCAGGACCTGCCGGCATGGCTGCCGCAGCTCAATTAAATAAAGCCGGGCACGAAGTAGTGGTTTTTGAAAGAGATGACGCACCCGGTGGATTATTGCGTTACGGCATTCCAGATTTTAAACTTCAAAAAGATATCGTGGATCGGCGTATTAAGCTCATGGAGGAAGAAGGAATTGTCTTTAAATGCAACTCAAACGTTGGTGAAAATGTAGAAGTAGGCATGTTGCTTAGGGAATATAGCGCAGTTGTGCTTGCAGGTGGCTCAACAATTCCTAGAGATTTAGGTATCCAAGGGCGTGAGGCAAAGGGTGTTCACTACGCAATGGAGTTTTTAAAACAACAGAATAAAAGGGTAGCAGACAGGAAAGTAGAGGTGGAGGAAATTATGGCGACCGGAAAAAATGTAATTGTAATAGGCGGTGGTGATACGGGTTCTGATTGTATTGGAACATCTAATCGACACGGTGCAAAATCTGTTATGCAGTTCGAGATTATGCCAACTCCTCCGCAGTCTAGAACCGAAAATATGCCTTGGCCAACTTATCCAATGTTGATGAAGAACACTTCTTCGCACGAGGAAGGTGCAGCCCGATCTTGGTCGGTAAACACTAAGAATTTTATTGCCGATGACAACGGAAATTTAAAGGGTTTGAGGGTTGTTGATGTAGAATGGGATACGGATGCGAATGGCAGACCGACAAGTTTTAAAGAAGTTGCAGGTTCGGAGCGAGATTTGCCATGTGAGTTGGTTTTACTGGCGATGGGATTTTTACACCCGCAAAAAGAAGGTTTGTTGGAGAAGATGGGTATAGAATTGGATGGTAGAGGCAATGTAAAGGCTTCTGAGCAGGACTATCGCACAAACATTGCCAAAGTTTTTGCCGCAGGCGACATCCGCCGTGGACAGTCTTTAGTGGTTTGGGCAATTTCTGAAGGCAGGGAAGCAGCCAGAAAAGCAGATGAGTATTTAATGGGAACAACAAAATTGGCCACTAAAGATGCAGAAGTATATGTTTAAAAAACACCATTTATAGCTTTTAACGTAATAAAAAGATTTCTAACTGAAATAATAAAAAGTAAATTTAGTCCTTACAGATGGAAACCATCACTTTCAATTTCGGCCGTCTGGTGCGAATTATCGGTTATTGCTTTAATTGCAGCCAAGTTTGGAAGTATAATTTTATGGTAAATTCCTAAGGTCAAAATATTAAACAGCGAGTTCTTTCAGCGTTCAACAACAGCCGCTTCCCAATTCCTAGATTTAAGGGAGTTGTAGCGGCTGCACTAATTTTTTGATTTATAAGAGTTGTCCTATGTGCTAAAAATTGGTTGAAGAAGGTTTAGAGTTTAGATGAACGCTCGGGTTTTGATGACTCTATATATATTGGTTTTTACTGTTGAATTCGATTTTTTGGCGCAAGTCTGGTAAATTTCTATATGGAAAATCGATACTTATAGAATGAACCTACAAATTATGCTAACGTTTGTACATTTCGGGGCATACGGTTTTAAAAGATAGTTTTGTTAGTTTTGGCATAAAATAATCACACCAAACAATATTTTTAGCGCTAGAACCGGTTTAAACCGCTGCTTAACTCGTTAAGGCTCAAGAGCTATTGAACTAAATTTATGAGAAGATTATTAACAACTACACTACTTATCTCTTTTGCCTCAATTTTTACTCAGGCACAAACCTTAAAGCCCTTTAAAACTGGAGACAAGGTTGCATTTTTAGGGAACAGTATTACAGAAGCCGGCTTTTACGAGTCTGATATACAGCTCTACTATATGACTCATTTTCCGAATGAGCGGGTTGAGATTTATAATGCGGGTATTGGAGGCGATGTTGCCGGGCAGATGAATGAACGTTTTGAAGATGACATTCTGCGCATGCAAGCCAACATAGTGGTGCTTACTTTCGGTATGAATGACACTGGTTATTTTGAGTTCTTAAAAAACGATGCCGAGGCAACAGCTAAAGAGCGTGTAGAAAAATCTTATAAAAATTTTCTACTACTTGAGCAAAAATTTAAAAACCACCCAGAGATTAAGCCAGTAATCATGTCTTCCTCTCCGTACGATGAAACTGCAAAAATAAAAGGCAGCAACAACTTTTTAGGAAAAAGTAGGGCGTTGGAAAGTATTGTGGCTTTTCAAAAATCAGTGGCAGAGAAAAATAAGTGGCCGTATATAGATCTGTATTATCCGATGCAGGCCATTACGCAGCACGAGCAAAAATTAGATTCGACGTACACCATTACCGGATCAGACAGGATTCATCCAGGTAAACCGGGCCACTTGATTATGGCAGCTTTATTTTTAAAAAACCAGGGGCTTGCAAACAAAGTGGTTGCGGACATAATTGTAGATGCTCGAACTAAGAGGATTTTAAAATCAGAAAATGCCAATACAGTGATTTCTGAAGCATCAAAAAATGCGATCTCGGTTAGTTATACTGCAAAATCGCTCCCGTTTCCTATAGATTCTGTCAGCGAACAATGGGGCAATCCGCACACGCAATCTGAGGCTCTCAAAATATACCCTTTCATAAAAGAATTTAATCAAGAACTCCTCACTGTTAAGAATTTGAATAAAGGAGATTATGATCTTTTGATTGATGGACAAAAAATTAGCAGCTTTTCTGCCGACAGCTTACAAAAGGGGATTAACCTTGCGTTGATGTCCAATACACCACAATACAAGCAGGCGAAAAATATTATGTTCTTAAATGATCAAAGAGCCGAATTGGAAGGAAAACTGAGGAACTATTATTGGGTGCAGTTTAACTATTTTAGAAGCGCCAATATGCTTTTTGAAGATTCGCAAAAGTCACTGGATGCCATTGTGGAGAAGGCAAAGACAGATATCTTTGTCAACAGTAAAATGGGGGTTTATCAGACGGCACGTTTTCCTGAAGTTCGGAAAATGTGGGAAGCCAATATTAAAACCCTGATTAGTGAGATCTATAAAATAAATCAGCCAATAATCCATACAATAACTGTACGCAGCGTTCAAAAATTTTAACATGGCAAGGGGCACAATTAAAATCATCTTTATCGGAGCATTGTTTTTACTATCTTTTGTCAATTGCCCTGCGCAAAAAAAGATTGCTTCTGTAGATTTAGCACACTATGTAAACCCATTTATCGGAGCGAGTACTAGTGTAGGCGATGCGGGTATTTATCATGGTTTGGGTAAAACATTCCCAGGTGCAACTACGCCGTATGGCATGGTGCAGGTAAGTCCTAATACCATTACAGGCGGCGACAACGGGTCTGGATACAGTTCGGAACACACAAGCATAGAAGGGTTTGCTTTTACACAGATGAGTGGCGTGGGATGGTATGGCGATTTAGGAAATTTTTTAGTCATGCCAACCACCGGAAAGCTAAAAACAAGTTCAGGATCGCTAAATAATCCAGATGAAGGCTATAGATCCAGATATGAAAAGAATTCTGAGAAAGCATCAGCGGGTTTTTACTCGGTTAATCTGACAGACTACAACATTAGGGCTGAGGCGACAGCTTCGCCTCATAGTGGAATGCTTCGGTTTACTTTTCCGAAAAATGATCGATCGCGCATACAGATAGATCTCGCAAGAAGGGTGGGAGGTACTTCCACAAGCCAATATATAAAAGTTTTGGACGACCATACCATCCAAGGCTGGATGAAGTGTACACCCGATGGTGGTGGTTGGGGAGATGGGGATGGACACGCAGATTATACCGTTTATTTTTATGCAAAATTCAGTAAGCCCTTTAAAAACCAAGGTCTATGGTCAGCAGAAATTCCCGATGATTGGAAACGAAAAAGAGAAGATGTAACCAGTGCAAAATATCAGCAGCGCATTGCTGATGCAAAAATTTTTAGTGGGAAAAAAGAATTGGAGGGCAAACATTTGGGCTTCTATACAGAATTCCCAACATCAGATAAAGAACAAGTGCTCTTAAAAACTGGGATTTCTTTTGTGAGCATGGAGGGAGCAAAAAAAAATTTGGAGTCGGAAATTAAAGGTTTTGATTTCGATTCCATTCATAAAAATGCAACTGAATTATGGAATAAATCTCTTTCTAAAATAGCCATTGAAGGCGGAACAGAAAACGAAAAGAAAATCTTTTACACCGCTTTGTACCATACCCAAATAGATCCGAGAATATTTGAAGATGTGGATGGAAATTACCCGGGCGGAGATGGGAAAGCTCACCAATCTACGAATTTTACCAAGAGAACTATTTTCAGCGGGTGGGATGTTTTTAGAAGTCAAATGCCGTTACAGACAATCATAAATCCTAAGGTTGTGAGTGACATGATTAATTCTTTGGTGACGTTGGCTGATGAGAAAAATAAAGATTATTTGGAAAGGTGGGAATTTCTAAATGCCTATAGCGGCTGCATGATTGGAAATCCGGCAGTGTCGGTTATTGCAGATGCATATGTAAAAGGTATAAGAGGTTTTGATGTTAAAAAGGCTTATCAGCTTTCGGTAAATAGTGTAGAGAAATTTGGAAATGGAGATAATGGCTACACAGACGATGGCATAGGAATTTCCAAGACTCTAGAATATTCCTATTTCGACTGGTGTGTTTCTCGAATGGCAGAAGGCCTTGGTAAATCTGCCGATGAGGCAAAATATTTGGAAAAATCTAAAGACTATAAAAATATTTTCGATAATGAAAAAGGCTGGTTCAGACCGAAAGACAAGAATGGAAAATGGCTTGCTTGGCCGGCCAATGGAAGGTTGACACAAGGATATGGTACTTTGGAAAGCAATCTTTATCAACAAGGTTGGTTTGTGCCGCAAGATGTGGATGGAATGGTGGACTTGATGGGTGGCAAAGAAAAAGTAAAGGTAGATCTGGAAAATTTCTTTGAAAAAGCCCCAAAAAACATGATGTGGAACGACTATTACAATCATGCCAATGAACCAGTTCATCATGTTCCATTTCTTTTTAATAGAGTTGGTGCGCCTTGGTTAACCCAAAAATGGACACGTCTGATCTGCGAACGAGCTTATCACAACAATGTAGAAGGTTTGGTGGGTAATGAAGATGTTGGACAAATGTCCGCGTGGTATGTGCTTGCCGCAAGTGGAGTTCATCCAATTACGCCAGGAAGCACTAGGTTTGAAATTACAAGTCCTGTGTTTAGACGGGTTGCCATAAATGCCGATACAGACGAAGCGTTTACCATTATAACTAGAAATAATTCCTCCCAAAACTTATACATTCAAGGTGCTAAATTAAACGGAGTGAAGTACAACAAATGTTGGTTAGATTATAAGGACATCATGTTAGGGGGAAAGTTGGAGTTGGAGATGGGGCCGAAACCGAATAAAGATTGGGGAAATGACTGATAGGTTAAAGACCAACATTAAAGCTGAGATATGAGCATAATTGAAAAGCCCGATTATACCTCCTTTTCCTGTAGACGATCAAATAAATTCACGCTATTTCTGTTTGTTTTTTTTTCATTCTTGGTTATGGGCAATGCAATGGCTCAAACTGCTTATTTTGTAGACGGTTTTCATGGAGGTATTTGGGGTCATTATCCCAACGGATACACTTCTTACCTCGTTGATCAATTGAATGACAACCGCGATTGGAAAATAAATTTAGAGATTGAGCCAGAAACTTGGGACAGTGTCAAAAAGACAGATGAGAAAGCCTACACAGCATTTAAAGCATATCTTAAAGACCAATCTAGCAATGGAAGAGTAGAATATGTAAATCCGGCCTATGGTCAAAGTTATCTCTTCAACATCTCTGGCGAGAGTGTTATAAGTCAATTTGCCTACGGCATAAAAAAACTACATAACCATTTTCCAAGTTTGGAATTTTCAACTTATTCGGCTGAAGAACCCTGTTTTACTAGTGCCTTACCGCAAATTTTAACTTCTTTTGGGTTTAAATACGCTTCACTGAAAAATCCGAACACTTGTTGGGGTGGTTACACGAGCGCTTTTGGAACCGGCCTAGTCAATTGGATTGGTTCTGATGGATCAAAAATTTTAGCCGTACCCAGATATGAGTTTGAAACTTTAAAACCAAACTCCACTTGGGAAACCATTGGCAACGCCAATTCGATGACCTACGTGGAGGCCGCGTTTAAGAATAACGTAGTGGCACCTGTTGGAATGTGCCTCCAAGATGCCGGGTGGAAATTTGGACCTTGGCTTAAGGGCAATTATTATAAGCCAAGCCAATATACCACTTGGAAAAACTATTTCGAAAATATCGTTCCCGATCATTCCAAAGCGACGGATTGGAAGTTTAGCCAAGAAGATGTTAACGTTGGACTGGTTTGGGGAGCCCAAGTGCTTCAGCGAATAGCACAAAAAGTTAGAATATCTGAAGATAAAATTATTCAAGCCGAAAAAATTGCCGCATTTAAATCAATTGTAGATAAAACAAGTTATCCTACCGCCGTTTTTGAAAAGGCCTGGCAGTCCCTACTTTTATCTCAACACCACGATTGTTGGATAGTGCCGTACAACGGTAGAAGCGGAGATACTTGGGCAGACAAGGTGAATGTTTGGACAGCTTTCACAGATTCTAAAACCGATAGTATTGCGCTCGAAGCGAACGATCTAAATGCTAAAACACCCGCACTCAAAGTTTATAACACTACACTCTACGATCGAACGGAATGGATTAGAACAAATTTGCCACACGGTTGGAATGCATCCAAAACCGTAGTATTAGCTAATGACGGAAAAGAACTTCCTATGCAAGTCTATTTAACCGCCAGCAAACCTTCATTGCTTTTTAAAGGGTTTGTCCCATCAGCTGGATACGCCTCTTTTCGATTAAAAAATAAAAAATCTTCTCCCATTTCAGGCGCAAATATTGAAAAATTGGCAAATGGGAATTATAAGTTAGAAACAGATTTCTATCAGATATTAATAGATCCAAAACGTGGGGGAACTATTAAACAGCTGATTGCTAAAAAGGCAAACAATAAAGATTTTGTAAATGCCAACTCATCTTTTGCATTCAACGAGCTTCGAGGAAATTTTTTTAATAAAGGTGGCTTTCATTCAACTGGGAGCAGTATCGCAGCAGTCGAAATTTTAAAAAATGGTCCTGCAGAGATTAGCTTGTCTATTGATGGAAAAATTGCCGGTGAACCCTATACGCAAACAATTACGTTGTATCAAGGTGAAAAACGCATCGATTTAAATGTAAAAATCGATTGGCAGCAAAATGAAGGTATTGGAGCATTTGAAGAGACAAATTATAAAGCAACGACGAGTAAAAAGGCATTTTACAACGACAAGTATAAATTGCTTGCACTGTTTCCACTTAACTTAAAAGGACAGAAAGTATTTAAAGATGCTCCGTTTGATGTGACAGAGAGTAAGTTAACGAATACATTTTATAGTTCTTGGGACAGTATAAAGAACAATGTCATTTTAAATTGGGTAGATGTCGTTGATGAAAATAGTGAATACGGCTGTGCTTTATACACAGATCATACTACGAGCTATGCACACGGATCAGATTTTCCGCTTGGGCTGAACATTCAGTACGTGGGAAGAGGTCTTTGGGGCAAAGATTATCGTGCTGAAGGCGTTACGGAAATAAACTATTCCCTAATTCCGCACCTCGGTAGCTGGAAAGAAGCGGATTTATGGAAAGAGAGCGAACGGATTAAAGAGCCACTGCAGTCTGTCGTTGTAAATGAGAGTTTGAAAATGGATCAACAATCATTTTTCAAAACGGCTGCCAAAGGTTGGGTTTTATCATCATGCATTTTCGATGGAGACGATATTGTATTAAGGATTTTTAATGCCGAGGGAACGGCTCAACGATCGAAACTAGACATTAGTTTTCTGCCTCCTGTGGCTTATCTGGAAAAATTAGATGGAACTTTAGTAGAAGAATTAGTGGTGAATAAATCAGAAGGTGGCGCTTATCTTACCCTCAGTATTCCGCCTTCGGGTTTTAAAACCATTAGATTGAAAAACGTAAAATGAACAATCAATTTCATTTGAACGGAACAAGAAAAGATCACTTTAAAACTCAAATAATGTATAAAATAAATTTTCGAACGCCCTCATTTTGTGTTGCGCTGTCGTCGTTCTCCAGTTATTCACAAACAAGTCAGAATTGATTAGGGAAGACAAATCCTTAGATAGAATGGCAAATTCCCCGAAAGCCAACCTTAGCAATATGGTCAATGAAATATCAACCGCAGGTTTTAAAAATCCGGACTGTGTTAAAGGGATAGTTTATGGTGTGGGTTTAAGGATTATGTAGCCGCGGGATAAGAAAGTGATGCAGATTATGCCATTAAAACTAGGAAGGGCAAATATTTCCTTTACCGTCTATTTTGGCCTTGTTTCTCTTCGAAAATCCAATGTTTCTGCAGTGCTTCAGAAAAGTAATCCGGGCGAAGAAAACGGCACAAGCACGATCGACCTGTTGCTGAAAAACAACTCGAAAACAGTTGCTTTTGCCAATCGTTTGCGTTTGGTAAACAGGGTAACCAAAAGGCGAATATTGCCAATTATAATGAACGACAATTCCGTAACATTGATGTAAGGTGAAGAAAAGGAAATTACCATGGCGGCAGGATCTGATTTGTTAAACGGGAGCGTTGATGTTTTGCCAAAGCAATATGGCCAAAAGGAAAAAAACGCAATCGCGGCAAAATTTTAGCAGAATGGTTAAACCAATCTTCGGAAGCAGCCTAAAAACTGAAACTTGACAAAACGAATAAAATCTTCGGACATTGCTTGATCCGACCCTTAACTTAAACGCATTAACAGATTTTTACTTCAAACCATAACCAAACCAAGCACATTTATGAGACAACTTTTATTCATTCTATTGGCTAAAGTTTTTCTGGCATTCACCGCAAATGCGCAACAGCCAAACCTGGTGCAGTATGTAAACACCCTGCAGGGAACGGATTCTGAGTATTCGTTGTCCTATGGCAGTACTTACCCAACTGTTGGCCTGCCTTTTGCCGAGCATTTCTATTCTCCTCAAACTGGAAAAAACGGCGACGGCTGGAAATATCAATATAAAGCCAAAACGATTAGGGGCTTTCAACAGGTTCATCAATGCAGCCCTTGGATGGGTGATTACGCCGTTTTTTCGCTTATGCCGAATGTTGAAAAACTTACTGTTGATGAGGATGAGCGGGCATTGTCTTTTACCCATGCCAACGAAATTGCCAAACCAAACTATTATAAAGTTAAGTTTGATGACGGAATTACGGCAGAGGTTTCTCCCGTAGAACGCGGCGCGCACATGAGGTTCAGTTTTCCAAAATCAGTAAAAGCCTTTTTGGTGTTGGACGGATTTTTAAAAGACTGTGAAGTAAAAATTTTGCCGAAAGAACAAAAAATTATTGGTTGGGTAAACAACGGAATGTTTGTGCCGAACGGTTTTCGGAGCTATTTTGTTCTGACATTTAACAGGCCTTTTAAAAGTTTCGGCACTTGGGAGAATGTAAAGGGGAAGATAAAAGATGGAAATCGATCAGATTCTGGAAAAGGAGTTGGGGCTTACCTAGAATTTGCGGCCGGGGCGCAGGTTGAAGTGAAGGTTGCCTCGTCATACATAAGCCCCGAACAGGCACAGGTAACCTTTGACCGGGAACTGGCAAAAAATAGAAATTTTAAAACCACCAAAGATGAGGCATTTAAAATTTGGAACGATTTGCTTAACCGTGTGTTGGTAGAGGGAGAATCTGAAGCTGATAAAGCAACCTTTTATTCCTGCCTTTTCCGAGCCAATCTGTTCTCCAGAAAATTCTACGACCTCAACAAAGCGGGCAAGCCTTACTATTATAGTCCGTATGATGGAAAAGTGCATGATGGATATATGTATACCGACAATGGGTTCTGGGATACTTTTAGGGCGCAATTTCCTCTGAGCAACATCCTTCATCGTGAAATGCAGGGAAGGTACATGCAATCCCTCTTGGATGCTCAACAACAATATGGATTTTTTCCCACGTGGTCTAATCCCGGCATGTCTGGCGTAATGCTGGGCAACCATGCGATTTCCTTGCTGTCGGATGCATGGCTCAAAGGTATAAAAACATTTAATCCCGATAGTGCCTTAAAAACTTACTACCACGAAGCGACCAATAAAGGTCCGTGGGGCGGATCAAATGGGAGGGAAGGCTGGAAAGATTATTTTACAAAAGGATTTGTACCACTGGGAGAAGTGCACGAAAGCACGGCAAAGACGCTTGAATACGCATATGATGATTTTTGTGCTTACAATCTGGCAAGGTCCATCGGTAACAAATATTACGAAAATATTTTTGCGAGGCAGATGATGAACTATAAAAATGTTTTTGATCCAACGGTTGGTTTTATGCGTGGCAGGCTTTCTAACGGCGCCTGGGTACCTAACTTTGATCCGGTTGAATGGGGCGGTGCTTTTACCGAAGGCAACTCCTGGCAATACACATGGTCTGTCTTTCAAGATCCAAAAGGCCTCATAGATTTGATCGGTGGCGATGATAAATTCAATGCAAAACTCGATTCTTTTTTCACGATAAAACCAGACGTCAAATACGGGTCTTACGGGCACGAGATTCACGAAATGAGAGAAATGGTACTTGCGAAAATGGGTCAGTACGCCCATGGAAACCAGCCCACGCAACATGTACCCTATCTTTATAACTATAGCGGGCAGCCATGGAAATCTCAGCGTCAATTGCGCATGGTTACCTCACAACTTTATAACGCAACCGAGAAAGGCTATCCCGGCGATGAAGATCAGGGCCAGATGTCCTCCTGGTATGTGTTGAGCGCTTTGGGAATTTATAGCGTTTGCCCCGGCACAGATCAATATGTTATTGGAAGCCCGGTGTTTAAAAAAGCTACGATCACGTTAGAAAATGGAAAGAAGTTCGTCATCCTGGCAGATGGTAACAGTGCCTCGAATGTATACATCCAATCTGCAAAGCTGAACGGAAAAAATTTCGAACATAATTTTATCACCTATAAAAACATCAGCGACGGTGGGGTGCTGAATTTTAAAATGGGCAACCAGCCCAATAAGAAAAGAGGCATTAAAAACGAAGACAAACCTTTTTCTTTAACTTCCTATTAAAAGACAATTCAAAATAAAAAGATGAAAACTAAAATCGAACAGCTCGTCCTAATGATGATTTTTTTGACCTGTCAGAATGTATTCGCACAAATTAGCAATCATTTAAAACTCTCGGATGTGTTACAGAGCAATATGGTGTTGCAAAGAAATAAACCATTTAAGGTGTGGGGCACTGCCGCTCCCCAGACGTTGGTAAGCATCGGCACCGACTGGATAACTAATCCGGTGAAGGTTATGGCCGATGATTCCGGTAATTTTATGGGCATCATAAATATTCCGGATATTAAACGTGGAGATTATTCCACCCACGAGATTACTGTAAGTTCGGCTGACAGCAATGTAGTTCTGAACAATCTGTTGATCGGCGATCTTTGGTTTTGTAGCGGGCAGTCAAATATGCAGTTTTCTGTAAAGGAAATGGTGGATGCCGATTCCATAATGGCCAATGCCAACAAACCCAGCATTCGACTATTAAGCACGCAGCTCAATTTCAGTGCAGCACAAATCGATAAAATCGGTGGAAGTTGGAAAATATGTACGCCTGAAGTTGTTAAAGATTTTAGTGCCGTTGCTTATGTTTTTGGTGAGCAACTTCAAAAAACGCTAGATATTCCAATCGGGCTGATTTTTAGTGGAATTGGTGCGTCTGGCGTGCAGGCCTATGTGCCGCAAGAAGTTTTGGCGAACGATACACTTTTAAACCGCGTTTATCTTCAGCCTTATCTTGCAAGTCCGAAGTCGAAAGAAGAAATCAATGAAGGTTTTTCTTTTGAAAAAGTGGTGCGTCCTTTTTTATTATATAATGCCATGATTTATCCGTTCAGAAGCCTGTCGATCAAGGGGTTTTGCTGGTATCAGGGAGAATCTAATCATTTAGAGCGGAGGAGTTACACCAGAGCAACGGAGGAAATGATTAAAGCCTGGCGAAAAGATTTCGGACAAGGACAATTGCCGTTTTACTATGTTCAGATTGCACCGTTTTTTCACGATAAAGAAGATCCATCGTTGGCCGAAGATGCTTTTTTTAGAGAAGCGCAAGAAAAGATTTTGAAGTTAAACAATACGGAAATGGTTCTTACGATAGATGTGTCCGACTCGAAAAATCTGCATCCAAAAAACAAGAGACCAGTCGGATTGCGCTTGGCGAAAACTGCATTAAATAGAACTTATGGAAACTTAGACGTCGTCTACCAAGGCCCACATTACACTAATGCAGAATTTAACAAAAGGAAAGCCGTCATACATTTCCAGAAAGAGAGTTTGGGTTCGGGGCTCAGCACCAATGATGGACAAGTACCAAAATTCTTCGCAATGGCCGGAGTCGACCGGGTATTTTATCCTGCGCAGGCAGAAATAAATGGAGACGAAATCACTGTCAGTTGCGCAAAAGTAAAACGTCCCGTTGCGGTTAGGTATGCGTTTTTTAATTATCCCGTTACCAATCTGCAAAATAAAGAAGGATTTCCTGTCGTACCTTTTAGGACCGATAATTGGCCTGAGAAAAACTTTTAATAAAATTTTTATAAAATTTTGGCAAATAATTCGATCGGCTTCCAGGCGGAAATATCTTGACTTTGCTAAGTGTTAACTATTAGCTGATTTTAGTTGTCGTTTTTGAGTGATTCACAATAAACTTAGTTTAAATCGATTCTCATCATTCCTGATTTTACTTTATATGCGACGTTTTTTATTGTTTTTAATTGCCTTAACACTATTAATAAAAGTCGTCTATTTTTCAAAAATACGGTTTAGGGGAAAATGGCTAGCCTAAAAGATTGAAGAGGAATACTTTTTGGCATTTTCTGCCCAAAAAGATATTGCGTACAGCGTTTAAAAACGACCAAATAATTTTAGTTGAACATTAGTTTCTAAAGCTTAGGCTATCGGTAAAGTAAATATAAATGTGGAACCTTCACCCGGTTCGCTTTCAACATAAATACGGCCTTCGTGACTTTCAATAATTTCTGAGCACAAATAAAGACCTATTCCAAATCCCGCAATGTTATGGGTATGGTTGGTTTTTACGCGATAGTAGCGGTCAAATAACCTTTCGATGTCGTGTTGTTTTACGCCCATTCCTTCATCCGTTACGCTTACTTTCACATAAGTTTCTTCGGTTGCACACCGAATCTCTATATTCTTTCCTTTCGGTGAATACTTTACAGCATTGCTCAGCAAATTAGATACAACAGATCCTATTTTTTCACGGTCGGCGTAAATCTCTACTGGCTCGCAAGACGCAAAATGGATGGTGTGACTGTTTACGGTAAGCTTAATTTCTTCGATAATTTCTTTTATCAAATGATCTAAATTAAAATACTGTTTATCGATATGGATTTTACCTGCTTCTAAGCGTGAAATGTCGAGAAAACCCTTAATCAAGTTTCGCATTTTATTTACCTGGATGTTGGATTTCGAAATAGCGCCGGAAATAAAGTTATCGTCACTGTTCTTTAACTTTGAATTAAGAACCTGTAAAAGGGCTGTGAGAGAAGTTAATGGAGTCTTCAATTCGTGGCTAACCATTCCGATGAAATCGTTTTTTCTAATTTCATCTTGTTTGCGTTCCGTTATATCCATCACAGAACCTACAAAACGAAGCGGCTTATCTTGGTCATCAAAATATGCTTTTCCCATTGCCCTAACCCACCTCAATTGATGATCTTCTACACCCACAGTTCTATATTCAACATCATAATGCCCGTTACTTATAGATTTGATAAACACATTGTTGATCACTTTGTCTACGCGTTCTCGGTCATTGGCGTGAAGACCGTTTAGAAAATCTGTCTCATAAGTAACTGCGTTATTATGGCTAATTCCAAACAGCATCCGGCAACGTTTGTCCCAATGCATCACTCCATTTTCAATATCCAAATCAAATGTTCCTAATTGAGCGGCTGTTACGGCCAACTTTAAGTTGTCTTGGGCTTTTACCAAATCCAACCTGGACAATACCATATCTGTGACTTCGAAAACAAACACAAGTACACCATCCGGCTTATTTTTTGCATCTCTTTTTGCTTGGTATATAAAATTGAAATATCTTTCTTCAACAGGGCCACTTTCTTCCCGCGCCAACGGAATTAGTAATTCGTTGCCTTCGTAGGTATTCCCAGTAGTATATACATCTTGCAGGATTTTCCAAATCTCTTGCCCCTTAATTTCAGGTATTGCTTCAAGTAAAGCTTTTCCCAGTAATTTGCGACCAGGAAATAATTCTTGGTAACGCGGGTTGACTAATTCAAAAACCAAATCAATTCCGCCAAGTATGCACACTCCTGCGGGGGTTTGCATAAAAAACTCGTTTAGTCTATCACGCTGATGTTCCGCTTCTATTTGAGCTAAACTTAATTTTTCGTTCGCTTCTTTGATTGATTTTAAGCTTTGTATTTTAGTTGTTGTTTCATTACAGATTACCAATACGCCTGCAGCGTTGCCTGTTTCGTCATCTACTTTTGTATAACTAAACGTCCAGTAAACGTCCTCCAGCCGGTTATTGCGGTATATTGGCATCAGTTGATCCTCACTCCAAATAGATTCCCCACCCGACAAAACCTGATCAATTAAAGGTTCGATTACAGGCCATAATTCAGGCCAACATTCCACACCTCGCTGTCCTAAAGCTGTTGGATGTTTTCCGCCGTTTCCTAAGCTCGGCCGATAAGCATCATTATAAAACTGGATTAGCTCTGGTCCCCACCATAAAAACATCGGGGATTTTGAGTTAAGAAGCAAGCTTAAAATGGTGAGTAAACTTTGCGGCCAAAGTTGCATGGGGCCCAATGTGGTTTTAGACCAATCGAAAGAACGAGTAAGCTCACCCATCTCGCCACCACCGCGCAACAATAATTTGGAATGAATTTTCATAAAAATCAAATATAATAAAAGGAGTTATCAACTTGAAAAGATTTTTTTAAATCTAATTGGTCTTTCAAACAATTAAAAATGAATGTGTGTATGAGCCGTTCGAGTATTCTGGATTATCTAATATTTAAGGCAGTTTAATATAAATTCTACTAATATTGCGGATTATTAGATAGCATGACCTCCGCTGTAACGGAAATTTAAATCGACCAATAGCAGCTACATACATGGAAAAAGTAATAACTATCATTTTTTTTTCCAACCTCATTCATGCCGAAGCAAAACGCGATAGTTTATTTTTGCGAAGATCCACTTTTGAAGTTAAGATCTACCCAATTAAGCAGAATGGAACACCAAAAAAATACCATCGTTAAACCTTGTTGTTATCACTGTGGCGAAGAATTACCCAAAATTCAATATCATTTTGAGGATAAGGATTTTTGCTGTGCAGGTTGTTTGGGCGTTTTTAAAATATTATCAGAGAACAACTTATGTAGCTATTATTCATATAACAGCAATCCTGGTAGCCAACTGGGCGGCGAGCAGCGTCTGGAGTATCTTGACGAACCAAAAATTATTAGTCAGCTGCTAGACTATCAAGATGAAGACGCAAGCATCATTACCTTTTACATTCCGGCCATTCACTGCAGTTCCTGCATATGGCTGTTAGAGCATCTATATAAAATTAATCCAGCCATCTTTAATTCTCGCATCGATTTTTTAAAAAAACAAGTGACGATTAGCATCAATCACAAAGAAATTTCTTTAAGGCAATTGGTGTCGGTCTTAAATCAGATTGGATATGAACCATCTATCAATTTACAAGATGTTGTTAAGGCAGAAAACAATCTGGTAGATAAGCGACTCGTACTAAAAATTGCCATTGCGGGGTTTTGCGTAGGGAACGTCATGCTGTTTAGCTTTCCAGAATATTTTGGGCTTTCTTCCTTCGAGAAACAATTTCAGTCGCTATTTGGATGGTTAAATTTAGCTTTTGCCATTCCTGTTGCATTTTATTGTGGCAGCGACTATTTTGTATCGGCGATAAACAGTCTAAAACACAAACGCATTAATTTAGATACACCATTAGCGTTTATTATTGCGGTACTTTTTTTAAGAACAGCTTTCGAGATTATATTTGATTTTGGGCCCGGTTTTGCCGATACTTTAACTGGTCTTGTTTTTTTATTGCTGCTTGGGAAATGGCTAAAGCAGCGTACATACCATCATATTTCATTTGATCGTGACTACCGATCATACTTTCCCATTGCAGTGACCACCTTAAAGGATGGTAAAGAAAAACCTTTGCCTATAAATGAGATTTCAATCGGCGATAGATTATGGATTCGGAACGGAGAACTAGTTCCCGCCGATTCTATTTTAATGAAAGGAGATGCCTGGATGGACGTAAGTTTTGTAACCGGAGAGGCTGAGCCAATTCATAAAATTTTAGGAGAAATTATCTATGCGGGCGGTAGGCAAACCGGAGAGGCGATAGAGTTGGAGGTAATAAAGCCCGTTTATCAAAGTTATTTAACAGGATTATGGAACAATGAACATTATAAAAACGGTAAAAATAGGCAAAACTTCAACGATAGTGTGGCAAAATATTTCAGTATTGCGGTTTTTTTAATCGCATTTTCTGCGGCCGCATACTGGTTTTTCCAACACGATATCCATAGAGCTTGGGCCGCTTTTACGGCGGTAATTATCGTTGCTTGCCCATGCGTACTCGCCTTAAGTACGCCATTTACTTTATCTGCTGTGTTATCAATTTTTGACAAGAAAGGATTCTACGTAAAAAATACAGATGCGGTAGAAATGTTGGCTAAATGCGATCTGATCATTTTTGATAAAACAGGAACGCTTACCACTACTGAAAATGCAAGAATAAGATTTAATGGATCCTTAACAAAAGAGGAAAACGTTATGATCGCTTCTTTGTTGAGGAATTCCTCGCATCCGCTTAGTAGGCATATTTTAAAGGCATTAAACGTAGAAAAATTCCTTCCAATTTACAATTATAAAGAAGTAGTAGGAAAGGGTTTAAGTGCTCAGGTCGCAGGTCGCCAAATTTATGCAGGCCATTCTTTTATGCTTCCGATACCAATTGAAGCAGTGAGTGTAAGTGGCGTTCACATCGCGATTGGCGAAGTTTATAAAGGTTTCTTCGAAATCCAACAACAGTGGCGTGATGGTTTGCCTCAGCTTATTCAAAAACTTTCAGCATTTAAACTACAGGTCTTGTCTGGCGATACAGACAAAGATCGTCAAATACTTAGACGCATTTTTACGACGTCAACAAGATTTAGATTTAAGCAAAATCCGCGTCAAAAATTAAATGCCGTGTCAAAACTTCAACAACAGGGAAATAAGATTTTAATGATTGGTGATGGTTTAAACGATGCTGGTGCGCTAAAGCAAAGCGATTTTGGTATCGCTTTAACTGACAATGTAAATAATTTTTCGCCGGGCTGCGATGCCATTTTAAAAGGCGACTCCATAAGTCTTTTGCCAAATTTTATTCAGCTCAGTAAAGATGGATTAAAGGTAGTTAAAATCAGTTTTGCCATTGCAATAACCTACAATTGTATCGGGGTTTATTTTGCTGCGCAAGGAACCCTGTATCCGTTAGTTGCAGCTGTTCTAATGCCTATTAGCACAATTACAATCATATTTTTCACTACAATAGCCACTAGATGGTTCGCCCGAAAAAATAACTTGATATGAACATCCTTTACTTTTTAATTGGTTGCAGCCTATTTATGGCACTAATTTTTCTTGCCGCATTTTTCTGGGCATATAAAACCGGGCAAAATGAGGATGTGCATACTCCAGGTATGCGAGTGTTATTTGACGATGACACGGTTGAAGAAAATAATGAGCAAGATCACCTTTCTGATTAAGCATTGTCATCTATTTGACACGTCGTTTGAGATACTTTTGAGGTATTAAAACAAACTTCTTTTCTATGATGCAGTTAGAGAAATTTACCTACGATAATAAAATCGTTCGAGACTTTAGTATCGCCACACTGGTATGGGGGATTATCGGAATGACGGTCGGTTTACTTATCGCCACCCAACTTTATAATCCTGCGCTTAACCTTGGTAGCCAATACACCACATTCGGACGAATTAGGCCGTTGCATACCAATGCAGTAATTTTTGCCTTTGTCGGAAACGCAATTTTCATGGGCGTGTATTATTCGCTACAACGCCTGCTAAAAGCAAGGATGTACAGCGATGTGCTTAGCAAAATACACTTTTGGGGATGGCAATTAATAATTGTCTCAGCGGTAATCACGCTTCCGATGGGCTTTACAACATCTCATGAGTATGCGGAGTTGGAGTGGCCAATAGACATTGCCATCACGGTTATTTGGCTGGTTTTCGGCGTAAATATGTTTGGTACAATCTTAAAAAGGCGTGAGCGTCATTTGTATGTTGCCATTTGGTTTTACATTGCCACATTTGTTACCATTGCGGTATTGCATCTAGTGAATTCCTTCGAACTCCCCGTTTCTTTCTTAAAAAGCTACTACGTTTATGCTGGAGTACAGGATGCCTTGGTGCAATGGTGGTATGGGCACAATGCCGTCGCTTTTTTTCTCACCACTCCATATTTGGGTTTGATGTATTACTTTTTACCCAAGATGGCAAATCGCCCAATTTACTCCTACAAATTAAGTATTCTACACTTTTGGTCACTTATTTTTATTTACATCTGGGCAGGACCTCACCATTTACTTTATAGCTCTCTGCCGGGTTGGGCGCAATCTCTAGGCGTTGCATTTTCTGTGATGCTGATCGCACCAAGTTGGGGTGGAATGATCAACGGATTGTTGACCTTGCGGGGTGCCTGGGATAAAGTTCGTGAAGATGTTACCCTCAAGTTTATGGTGGTTGCGCTTACTGCTTATGGCATGGCCACTTTCGAAGGACCATTGTTGTCTTTAAAACAAATTAACGGCGTCGCCCACTTTACAGATTGGATTATTGCCCATGTACACGTTGGCGCACTCGGCTGGAATGGGTTTTTGACGTTTGGAGTTTTATATTGGTTAATTCCGCGCATTTACAAAACAGAGTTGTATTCTAAAAAATTGGCGGCCTTTCATTTCTGGATCGGCACGTTAGGTATTCTGTTTTATGCCGTACCTATGTATTGGGCTGGCTTTACGCAAGGCCTCATGTGGAAAGAATTTACCCCCGAAGGCATGTTGAAGTATCCAAACTTCTTGGCTACAACATTGCAAATTATTCCAATGCACATATTACGATCGATTGGTGGCGCGCTTTACTTAGCGGGTGTAATAGTTATGACATACAACTTGACAAAAACGATGTTAAGCGGCAAACTTGTTGCAAACGAAGCTGCTGAAGCAATGCCTTTGCCAAAAATAATTGAGCTTGCGCCTGGAGATAAAGCTTGGCATAGAACATTAGAGCGTAAACCAATGAAATTTATGGTGGTTTCTCTCATCGTTATTCTTATAGGTGGAATGGTAGAAATGATGCCAACTTTCGTAATACAATCTAACGTGCCAACCATTGCTAGCGTTAAGCCTTACTCACCTTTAGAACTTCAGGGACGAGATTTATACATTAGAGAAGGCTGTGTAAACTGCCATACACAAACCGTACGTCCGTTCCGTTCTGAAACCGAAAGGTATGGGGAATACAGTAAAGCAGGGGAATTTGTTTATGATCATCCATTTTTATGGGGAAGTAAACGTACAGGTCCAGATTTGCACCGAATAGGCGGAAAATATGCGGATGCATGGCATTACAATCACCTGCTCGATCCAACGTCGATGTCTCCGGGAAGTATTATGCCTCCCTACCCATGGTTAACGACTCAAAAACTAGACATAAGCACAACTGCCACAAAAATTAGAGCGATGCAAACATTAGGCGTCCCATATCCAGAAGGGTACGATAAACAGGCAAATGACGACTTATTGGCACAGGCAGAAAAGATTGCGCTAAATCTCAAAACAAATAACATTAATGTTAAAAGTGACCGAGAAATTGTAGCTATTATAGCTTATTTACAACGTTTGGGCACGGATATAAAAGCAAACAAAGAACCAATTCCCTCAAATCAATAAATATATGTTCAATCAGATCAAAGATTTGGCCGGTGGCGAAGTTTACCTCATTATCTCACTATTTATGTTCATCGTTTTTTTTGTTGTGGTGGGCATTTATCTGCTAAAGTTAAGCAAGAAGCACATCGATGCGATGAGCCAGTTACCCTTAAAAGAAAACCAACCCGCAGGATATGAAGAAGCTTAGACTTTCTATTTTACTCTTAGCAACATCGGTAGCGACTTTTGCAGCCGATGTTGCCCCAGCCCAGGTAATCTCTACCGAACCTGGCTTGGGTTTAGGCAGCGCCGACCTGCTTATTGTCATTTTGTTGCTTTTTACCATCGTTCTACTATTTGTTTCGCTAGCGTTACTAAACGCATTTAAAGTTTTGTACAAGGAACAGTTGAATCCAACCCCGTACTTGGCACCCGCAAAAGTGCCGCTTTTAAATTATGAAATTTGGCTAAAACAAGAAAAAGCAAAACCCTCAATCTGGACAAAGTTATTGAGTTTAAGGCCAATGGAAGAGGAAAAAGATCTGGTAATAGACCACTCTTATGATGGTATAAAAGAATTAGATAATCCCGTGCCCGCTTGGTTTAACATACTGTTTCTGGCAACCGTTATGTTCGCCATCAGCTATCTCCTTTATTATGAAGTTACCGGATATGGCGATACCCAAGACAAGGAATATGCAAAAGAAATGGTTCAGGCCAAAATAGACAATACAGCTTTTTTGGCTACGTCTGCCAATGCCATTGATGAAAACTCAGTTAAACTGGACAATACCCAAACGATCTTGACGGAGGGTAAATCTATTTTTGCAACGAATTGTGCTGTCTGCCACGGTGATAAGGGACAAGGTGTAATAGGACCCAATTTAACGGATGATTTCTGGTTACATGGAGGTGGAATAAATAACGTTTTTAAGACCATCAAATATGGCGTACCAGAAAAAGGAATGATTAGCTGGGAAAAGAATCTCGATCCAAAAAAAATGAGCGCCGTAGCAAATTTTATTTTATCACTGAATGGAACAAATCCCGCGGGAGCCAGAGCACCTCAAGGAGAAAAATACGAAGCGAAAAACCCCACAGATGGTAAAATGAAAACAAGTTCTGATAGCGCAACTGTGGCGACACCTTAACGATAAAAAAAAACAATGGCCAACAACTTTATATATCCTAAAAAACCATCCGGTCAATTATATACCTATCGGAAATGGGTAAGCTATGTGTTGTTGTTGATCATGTTTGCTTGTCCATTTTTAAGATTTAAAGGAGAGCAATTGGTGCTGATCAATTTTATTGAAAGAAAGTTTGTCTTTTTTGGCTTAATATTTACCCCACAAGATTTCTATCTTTTTGCGCTTGCCATGCTTATATTTATTATGTTCATTGTATGTTTTACGGTGGTTTTGGGAAGATTGTGGTGCGGATGGGCATGTCCGCAAACTATTTTTATGGAGATGGTTTTTCGTCGGATAGAATATTGGATTGAAGGTGACGCAAACAAACAACGCAAATTAGATGCGCAAGAATGGAATGCGGAAAAAGTACTAAAAAAATTCAGCAAGCATTTTATTTTTCTAGTCATCTCTTTCGCCATTTCTAATGTATTTCTCGCCTATGTGATCGGCGCTGATGTGCTAGTAAAAATAATGACTGAACCGATTGCACAACACGTTTCTGGCTTTATTTCCATTTGGCTATTTACCTTTGTTTTCTATGGTGTGTTTGCCTACGTAAGAGAAGTTGTGTGCACTGTAATTTGTCCTTACGGTAGGTTGCAAGGGGTTTTATTAGACAATCAGAGCCTTGTGGTCGCATACGATGTGGCACGTGGCGAGCCTCGTGCAAAACTACAGAAAAATGTAGTCGACACCTTAAAGGGCGACTGTATAGATTGCAAACTCTGTGTTCAGGTGTGTCCAACAGGAATTGACATCAGAAAGGGCACTCAGTTAGAGTGTGTAAACTGTACTGCTTGTATAGATGCTTGTGATGAAGTGATGGTTAAGATAGGAAAACCTAAAAAACTAATTGGTTTTTTCAATCAGGAGTACATCAAAGACAGAAAAGTTTTTAAAATTGGAGTTAGAGCATATGGATACGCAGCAGTACTCTTTGTGGTACTGATGGTTTTTTCTTCGCTTATTTATAGACGAGAAGATGTGCAAACAACTGTCTTAAGGGCAAGTGGCACCCTGTACCAAAGTAGGGGTAATGATAAAACGACGAACTTGTATAGCGCAGAACTTACAAACAAAACAAATAAGAACATACACTTTATTTTTAAACCTCAAAACGATCAAGATCAAGTAGAATTTATCCAGAAAGCGACTGTTTTGCCAAAGGGAGGTTCCGTTGAACTTACATTTTTCCTCATTAGAAAAAACACAGCTATAAAAGAATTTAAAACAGCTGCAGTTTTCGAAGTTATTGCTGATGGAAAAGTCTTAAGTACCGCAAAAACAAGCTTTTTTGCGCAACCACAAGCAGATGATTAACAATTCCTTCAATGCATAACTTAAACAATTGTCACAATTAATTTCATAAAAAATAAGCGGATGAACTGGGGAACAAAGATTGTAATGGGAATGGTAGCATTTATGCTTTTTATATCGAGCTTAGTTATATACATGTTTTATGTGCACAATAGAGATCCGCTAATTGAGGAGAATTATTATGAAAAGGGTATAAATTACAACCAAGAATTTAATGCAGAAAGAAACGTGCTGAAAGATGATGCTAAACCAAAAATTACGGTTACAGAAAATCAAATTATAATCCAATTAAAGGATAAAGCAACCTATCAACTTGTTTTAATGTGGCCATCCAATAGCTCAAATGACATTAAACTATCCGGCACCTCTACAGGAGATTCAAATTTAATTGTGGTAGACAAGACTAAATTGACTAAAGGTATGTGGCTGTTAAATCTTCAATGGCACTCGCTAAGTACCGCTTATTTATATAAAAATAACATCATCCTGTGACGGAACTTTTACCATTGGCTTTTTTAATGGGTTTGTTTGGCAGCCTCCATTGTGCCGTAATGTGCGGCCCAATTATGCTTGGTATGCCTTTTCAAAAGCAAAACTATTTCACTGCGGGAATACAATTGCTGTTATACCAGTTTGGAAGAATACTCATTTACACTATTCTAGGATTTGCAGTTGGCGCTTTGGGAAGCAGTTTAAAAGTTTTCAGCAATCAAAAAA
Organism: Pedobacter sp. UYEF25; assembly: GCF_054061655.1. Lineage (NCBI taxonomy): Bacteria > Pseudomonadati > Bacteroidota > Sphingobacteriia > Sphingobacteriales > Sphingobacteriaceae > Pedobacter > Pedobacter sp. UYEF25. Next base: position 94,761 of record NZ_JBSSEL010000008.1, read on the forward strand.
CACTTAGCATAAGTATTGGAATTATACTAATTGTATTTACAGCGCTTCAGTTTAACAAAGGGTATAAAAATAGATTCTCAAAAATTCAGTTAAAAACGTTAAATCCGATAAGCAAATTGATGGGAAACGTATTGAGCCTAAAAATGTGGGGTTTGTTTGCCGGCATGTTAAACGGATTGCTTCCCTGTGGGATGGTTTACCTCGCATTGGCAACCGCTTTAAACACAGGAAATACGACCTCGGGCGCAATGTTTATGTTTCTTTTTGGGGTGGGCACTGCTCCGCTCATGATGATGATTTCGCTGGGTGGAATTTTTCTAAAAAAATACATCCGCTTCAATACCAATAAACTTATCCCTTGGTTTATGCTTATTATGGGTATACTTTTTATCTTACGATCTGCGGATCTCGGAATTCCTTTTTTATCTCCGGTAACCAAAAGCAGTTACGGACAAGTGTTAGACTGCGAATAATAATTCTTCTAAAATTCAATTGCCTTAATACGCTTGGCAGCATTAACTTCTTGCCTTTTTCATTTTGGAATGATAAGCTGCATGCTGGTTCGATTGCTTTTTTGTTTGTGGGTTTGCATCTTTATCTAAATCATGTGTGTTCGCCTCAGAAATTGAATAAAAACTCTCACGAAATAAGACCGACCCGAATTTTTTAAGAGGCAAATGCCGAGAATCAAACATAGTTTTGCGCTTATTACGACAGATTTAATCGAAAACAATATATTTGAGAAATACACAAAATAAATTCACGTCATCAAAAAAACAATTCATTAAATTATGAAACAAGCATCAGACATTGGAGTGATAGGAATTGCGGTCATGGGCGAAAACTTGATCCTAAACATGGAAAGTAAAGGATTTACAGTTACCGCTTTTAACCGCACTGTAGATAAAGTAACCCATTTTATAGAAGGTAGAGCAAAAGGTAAAAATATTTATGGCGCAATGGACATAGAAGATTTCATTGGGTCTTTAAAAACACCACGTAAAGTAATGCTAATGGTTAAAGCCGGCAAACCTGTAGATGATTTTATTGAAACGCTAATTCCTCACTTAGAAAAAGGCGACATCATCATCGATGGTGGGAATTCTCATTTTCCAGATACCGATCGAAGAACAAAGTATGTAGAAAGTAAAGGCCTGCTTTATATTGGTACTGGTGTTTCTGGCGGTGAAGAAGGTGCATTGTTGGGCCCATCTATTATGCCAGGCGGTTCTCCAAAAGCATGGCCCGAGGTAAAAACCATTTTTCAAGCGATTGCAGCAAAAGTTGATGGCGATGTTCCTTGTTGCGATTGGGTGGGCGAAAATGGCGCTGGTCATTTTGTTAAAATGGTGCATAATGGAATAGAATATGGTGATATGCAGCTTATTAACGAAGTGTATCAAATTATGAAGGATTTACTTGGCATGAGTGCCCAAGAAATGCACGAGGTATTTAAAGAATGGAATGAAGGAGCGCTAGACAGTTATCTAATAGAAATTACACGCGATATTTTAGCATTTAAAGACGAAGATGGCGTTGCAATGGTAGATAAAATTTTAGATACTGCAGGCCAAAAAGGTACAGGGAAATGGACTGGCACAGTGGCTTTAGAATTAGGTATTCCATTAACTTTAATTACTGAATCGGTATTTTCTAGGTGTTTGTCTGCATTGAAAAACGAAAGGGTGGAAGCTTCTAAAATATTAACTGGTCCTAAGCCTGTTTTCGAAGGCGATAAAAAGGAATTCATCAACCAATTAAGAGATGCCTTATATGCTGCAAAAGTAATTTCTTATGCACAAGGTTATCAAATGATGCGCGCGGCGGCAGAAGAATATGGTTGGGATTTAAACTTCGGCAGTATTGCTGTAATGTGGCGTGGCGGCTGTATTATCCGATCTAGATTTTTAGGCAACATTAAAGAAGCCTTTGATAAGAACCCCGAGTTGACTAATTTGCTACTGGATCCTTTCTTTGCTAAAAAAATGGCAGATACACAAAATGGATGGAGAAAAGTGATTTCTGCTGCGGTACTAAACGGCATTCCGGTACCTTGTTTAAGTGCAGGATTAACTTATTTTGATGGCTACAGAACTGAACGTTTGCCAGCCAATTTGCTACAAGCGCAACGCGATTATTTTGGCGCCCATACTTACGAAAGAATTGATAAACCTCGTGGTGAGTTTTTCCACACCAATTGGACTGGACGTGGAGGAGAAACCGCTTCTACTACGTATGATGTGTAATCGCTTCTATAAATAGATTACTTAGGAATTTATAACCACAATTGAGTTTTCTTTCGCTTTTTTTCGAGAGAAAACTCAATTCATATAAACGGAATCCGATTACTGGTACATGCAATTTATTTGCTTAAATCGGTTAATTCTTCTTGCGCTAAAGTATTTTTTAAATAGTCGATGGTTTCAAACGGAACACTCATCCTTTTAAAAGCTCATAACTGCATCTACTTTTAGAGCATCTTTTGTTGTGTTATATTTTCAGTGTTAGGTTTTTTTTAGGCTATTAATCTATCGCATTTGTCTTGAACTAGAAATTTTTATAATGGCTCGAATTTCAGAATAAGCAAATTAAAAATTGACTACACTCCAATAAGCCTTTTTTGGCTTAAGATTCGCGTCAAATAATAAAGGATAGTTTTTTTTGCCTCTTCCATCTAGCCAACTAGAACGGTCAGATACATTCCAAAATGTTACTCCGGTAATGTTTTTTCTGTACTTTCTGAAAACGTCAAATATCATTTTGTATTTGTCCAATTGTTGCTTTTCCATTTCTGGAGTAAAACTTGCTTTTTCATTTTCGCCGCTTACTAATTGTCCGCCTTGATGCCCTGAATATACCGAGACATCAAGTTCTGTAAACTGAATTTGGAGGCCTAAAGAGGCGAACAACTTGATAGACTTTTCTAATTCTTCTCTAGATGGCGTATTTACCGACCAATGTGCCTGCAAACCTATTCCGTGTATTGCAACACCTTTATCTATCAAACCTTTTAACAGTTTATAAATTTTTTCTCGTTTGGAAGGGATTTCTGTATTATAATCGTTGTAAAATAACACTGCTTTCGGATCAGCTTCATGTGCATATTCAAAGGCTTTGGCAATAAAGTCTTCACCACAAATTTGATACCATTTCGAGTTGCGAAGCAAAGCGCCTTCGCCATCTGCTACCGCTTCATTTACCACATCCCAAGCGTAAACCTTGCCTTTATACCTCGAAACCACCGTATGGATATGGTCTTTTAATTTTTGCAGTAATGCTTCTTTAGTTATGTCTTTTCCTTCACTATCCTTAAACATCCAATTAGGAGTTTGGGCGTGCCAACATAAATTATGACCTCTTATTTTCATGTGATGTTGGGTGGAAAAATCTACAACAGCATCGGCATCTCGCCAGAAATAGCTGTTTTCCTCAGGATGTATTGGTCCCATCTTCATGCAGTTTTCGGCAGTTAAGCTATTAAACTCTCTGGTAATCATCGGAACTTCATCTCCGTTTAAATCTCTCGGACCTACCGCCACGCCAATTGGAAAATATTTTTTATAATAATCTTTTAAACCTTTTTGCGCATAAGCGGGATTTAAACTCATAAAAATGAAGAAAACTGATAAAATAAAACTACAGCAAACTGAACGTAAAAAAGTTAGGGTTTTCATATTTGGGTGTCTAAAGGAGATAAATTACAAACCTGAGTTCGATAATTAGTATTTATTTAAATAAAGCTAAGTCCGTTTTTGAGCTACATTTTGTGCTGAGATTGCTTCGTTCCTCGCAATGACGCAGCGCGGGATCGTCCTTTGCGAGGAACGAAGCAATCTTTTCTGTAGGCTCGTTTTGGATGTTTTAGTTATCGAACTTACGTTAAAAATACATTATTCTGAAGACTTTTAGTCCCGCTCTTCAGAATGCATAGCTTGCGCATTCCGATTATCTATAACGCGGATTTACGAATCTGCTTTTATCGGGATTGCTCCAAAGGAGCTATTTCGTAGCAAATCCCGCTTTATGGAAGGTTAGACATCACCATGCGGAAGATATTGAACAGCCGGTTGTCTAGGTTAACAATATTTTTTCTATTTCAGCATTGGCTTGTACCAATGCCTCTTTTGTATTGTCTTTTAGTTGTTGTGCTTGTTTTCTGATTTCTGTTATGTGGTCTGCTATTTCTTGCTGTTTGGCAAGTGGTGGGAGGGGGATTGGAAGCAATTTTAAATTATCGTTGTTTAAGTAAAATATTGTTGCTACTGAACAAGCTCTTTTTGTCAATTCAAGAAATATATTTGTATTGAACCAACATGAAGCAAAACGAGGATTTATTTTTTCTTTAAAAAATTTTAATGAGGAAACATTTTGATTTATAGAAATAGGATTTTCTATTTCATTTATTGCTGAAAGTCCAACAGTACCTGCAATACACATTATTACTTCGTCTTTTAGAGAATATGTCAAATCTTTTCCAAATTGATATTTTACATATTTTGTATCAGATAAATCAATTTGATATTTTTTAAATTTGTATTTCGTAAGAAAACTATTTCTTCATTGTCTGTAAATGGGTCAAGTTTTTGATGTGGTGTTGTACCTGTTTTAATATTTTCTAAGACATCTTTTATTCTTGAAATTGGAAATTTACTTTCAGAAAATGAACTGAAAATTTCATTGAAATAAGCTTTATTAAAATGAGGATCAAATCTGCTTCCACTTACTTCACTAATTTGTGTTGTAAACATTCTATTCTTCAACGTATTTTTGGGTGGTGTGGGTAATGTAATGCCCAACTCGCCCAGCAAATAATCATCTATACTGGCTAATAGCTTTTCGGCCTCGGCTTCGTTTTGTTGTTTGTGTTTAATAACATCAAAATATATTTTGACGATTTTCTTTTGAGTTTCAATATCAGGTGTTGGTATTTCTAAATTCCTATATTCTTCTGCATTAATATTTGGTTGCTCTGTTGATCTTTGAATTGCTTTTGTCCATTTTTTATAAAAGTCAGTTTGAGTATAGGCAAATATGTATTCAGGCATAATTTTCAAACCATCAATTTTAAATCTAATCATATAACCGGCAAAAAAACATTCATAACCCACATTTTTGTGTAAATAAGATTTACCAACTGCATTTCCACTTCGTGCAAGTAACAAATCGTATTCTTTCAAAAAATATTGTTCTTCAATTGTATTTGCAGATTTCCCCAAGTTATTTTCTAATTCACCAAATTCATTTATGTCTGTTATTCTGATATATCTTGGTTCGTCGCTTTTTGTTCTTTCAATTCCAATTTCATTAGCACCATATTGTGGGTTTTCTAAAAGAAAGTTTTTCAAAGCAATTGGCTTGTATTTAAAATCTTTAATAGTTTTAAGATATACAGACCAAGATGGGTCAAAACGTTTTTCCAATTCGCTTTTTTGCAAAATAAAAACTCGGTTTGGGTTAAGTGATGGAGATAGGGTGTAGTTGTTCATTACTTTTTCGAAATCTTAGGATTTATTTTTTTTGCAGTATTTTCTATTTGCTTTATAAAATGCCTTTCTCCTTCAGATAGTTCGTTTTTAGTTTGCTCTTTGTATCTTTCATACTCAGCACTGGCCTTTTTTAATGCTTGTTTATGACTTACTGTACCTGCAGTTTTTAAAATATCATTGCCTGTCATTCTCACAAAATCATCTAATCTTTCAACCCAATCTTTCATATACATTGGCTTGCGGTTAAGTGCCTGTAATTCGGGTAATTCTAAGTAGGCGGTTACCATTCTATTCAGCACATTCAACTCATTTTCGTTTAAATAGTTTTTAGCTACGTCGGTTTCCTGTTTTGTAGGTTTGCTGCCTTTAATGTGAGCTAAGCCTAAATTTGTCTTCTTTGCATCAATGCGTTGGTAAATAATTTCCGCTGCTGTATGCCCATGTGCTGCCCAATGCATTTTGTTTTGTACCGTTTGAAAAAATTGGGTAGTTATATCTAACGAAGCGTCGTAATCAATGCTGGTAGCGTAAATATCTAATACCTTTCTCCAAAATACTTTTTCAGACGAACGAATATCTCGGATACGAGACAATAGTTCTTCAAAATAATTGCCGCCACCTGCTTGTTTCAGCAACTCGTCATTCATTGTAAATCCTTTTACAATGTATTCTCTTAATCGGGCTGTTGCCCATTGCCGAAACTTTGTGCCTTGTTGGCTTTTTACTCGGTAGCCAACAGAAATTATTACATCGAGATTGTATAAGTTAGTAGGTTTGGTAGAAAAATCGGAATTTCCGATTTTTCTCATAGAAAGCTCACTAACAAGTTCTTTCTCATCATAAATATTTAAAATATGCTCGTTTATTGTAGATCTTGATTTTTGGAATAGTTCAGCCATTTGGTCTATCGTTAGCCAAACCGTTTCATCCTCTAATCGGGTTTCAATTTTTGTAATGCCATCTTCAGTTTGGTAAATAATAATATTGGTGTTTTCCATAATTACTTTTCAGTCTTATTAATGTGCGTAATAAACTTTTGTAATTCTGTACCAATTTCTACCAATTCGTTATTGGCTGTGGCTCGTCCAGTTGCAAAAATCCAAGCGCTATAGTCTTTTACTTCAAATACTAAAATGCAGACGTTTGTCACAACAACTAAATCAGATTGAGAAACTGATTTTTGCGTTTTTCTATATACAGGTCGTGAAAGATATTTTCCTTTGGTATTCCGTATTTCAAAAGCTTTAATACCAAATCTCTTTCTGATTCTTTGCCTCTATTTTTATTCGTGACGCTTTCTACTAATTTTTTATCACGTATTTTACAGTAAATAGTAAAACCAAAGTATGCGACTGAAATTGCAAAGGCAAGGAGGAGAAGTTTATCCACTATTCGAAGTTATGAAGTTGTATTTGATTTTGTGAAGAATCCCGCTCTTCGGAATTCGTAGCTTGCACATTCCGATTATCTATAACACGGGTTTCAGAATCCGGTTTTATCGGGATTGCAAATCACGTTTTATCAAAGGTTAGGCATCGCGCTGAGCACCATGTCGAATATTGGGTGATTTTAAATTCCGTTTTCAAAACGTATCTTAGCATTTCTAAATATCCTTACGCTCCATGAATTTATTTAGTTCCTTAATAAAGTTATACAGGTCGCAAGGGCTAAAAACTCCTTTAGAAGATTTTACGACTGAAATATTTGTTAATATTCTCGAAACCCATCCTAAAATTAGAGAGAAATTCGTTAAAGATATTCTGAAAATTGATGGGGATGGATTTTCCATCTCATCTCAAGAAACTTTCTCTTTTACAAAAAATAGTCGGACCTCATGTAAAATAGATATAGTATTTCGAAACGAGGATTCAATCTGTTTTCTGGAGAATAAAGTTCATTCTGTTGAAGGTTTTGGGCAACTTAATAATTATTGTCAAGTCCTTGACGGGCTTTCTCAATATAAAAACAGGTACCTGAGATTTTGCACAAAATTTTTTCAAGATAAAGCACACATCGTACAACACGATTTTAAGCAATTTAGATGGTGTAATATTGCAAATTTTTTGTCATTTTGGTCAGAGCACCAGATTATTGGTATCTTTCTCGAATTTTTAGAAATTAACAAAATGGGTAATTCAACTGATTTTACATTGCACGAAGTCCTTGCGCTTGAAAATTTTAATCCGGCATTATTAAAAATGGAAGCTTACCTTGATAAGCTTAAGCCGAGATTCAGATCAATTTTTGGTGACTTTAAAATTGCCAAAAATATGAATCAACTAAAAGAGCATACACGCCACGTTTTTTGGAAAGAGAATCTTTTTGGAAATTATTATGTTGAATTGGGCGTCGGTTTTCAGTTTTCTGGCTCTCCTCATCTAATTGTGTGGATTTGGGTTCCCGAGGATAGTCCGAGCCTTAAGGCTTTTCAAGATATGCTTTCAAAGGTAAATGAAGGCTATAACAATGCAAAAGACTATTTTGAGTATACTAAGTCTCTATCCGATTTTATAAGCTCTGAGTCCATGGAAACAGATATTGAAGAATGGTTTGTGAATACTTTTGGAAAAATGAAATTGATGGCTGAAAGTTACCCTGAACTTGAATGGAATCTGCCAAGTAAAGACGTCGAATGTTAAGTCGAAATTACACGATTTGTTAAAATTGATCTTTAGAAAAAACCAAAATTGCTCGAGTTATACTGCATAAAAAAAAGTCTTCTTTTGGGGATGTTAAACTTGCGCGCCCCGAAGTGTAGATGAGCCCAATTTCCGAACCCACAAACACTCTTTAAAACATCTAAAAGGGATTGTTCCAAAGAAACTATTTTGCGGTAAACCCTTATTTATCTAAAGTTAGACTATTCAGTTAATTTACTTATTTTCCTATCTGATTTCCTCAACAGATTTATTCCTTTTAAGGAATCATTTTCTTTTTTTGGAGTTTCTTGTTTCAATTTTAAGATATTCAAGTCTAATTGAGTTTGTTCTAATTCCTTTTCGGAATTTGACTTGTCAAATTCTGCTTTATATATACCAGCAGAATAGGCAAATGTTACCGCGATTGTCAAAATAGTCCAAAACAAACCAGATGAGAAAATGTCTTTTTTGTCTTTCGGTAAATTCATTTTTTCAGTTAGTTCATTTTCAAGGATCTCAATAAGATTTATAAGACCTTTTCTGTCTTGAACCCAAGCCTCATTATTTTTGTAGTGAATTGTGTTGAATATACCTTCTTTTGGAAAAAAAGTTAATTTATTTAGATGATTATAGTAGATGCTATCATCCTCTAAATGAGCATTGAAAAAACCGATTAGCTTTCGAATCAATTTATTTTTTTGCTCCCTTATATTGCTAATTTCATTATAAGTGTGCTGCTTATCTTCTTCAGAGTTTGAATCTATAATACTATCAAAATTTTTTTCAGTAACCAGTTCTTTTGGTAGACTTTCAGCTTCTTCCTTCAGTTTAATTAATCTGTTTAGTGCTTTTCTTTCCAAGTTCTGTTTTATTGTTAGTGCGGTTTTATTAATCAATCTCAACTAATAAATATCCTCTATTTTCCAGCGTATATTTTTCGTTTAAGTTACCCAAATCTATAATTACATTTCAACAATCCAAACAACTCTCAAGATTAAAGTTGGCCGAAACCTAATCAAAATCACTCTACCACTTCATCTATTTTCCCTGAAGATAATTTTTCACTTATCGCGAAAGCTTCTTCTATAATTTGGGTCGGATAGTTGTGCATTTGCAAAATTCTAATGGCATTTTTAGTTTTCAGCGCGCCTTGTTTTAATTTGTGGTCGAAAATAAGTTCGTCCTCGGCAATGGTTTCTGTAAAATGGTATAAATCAAACTCTTTGGAAAGCATATCGGCAAGCTCAATATCATGCGTAGAAACAAATACAATGTTGTTTTTTTGGTTTAGGTAAGATAAAATAGATTTTGCAGCCGCAATCCGCTCGATGGTGTTTGTGCCTTTAAATACTTCATCCATAATAAACAAATGTTGGTCTTCACTTTTGGCCGCTTCAACCAATTTCCCCATGGCGGTTACTTCCTCTAAATAGTAACTTTTACTCTCAAACAAGTCGTCGTCTATTCGTATTGAAGAATATAAAGTCAAAAATGGCGCTTCATAATAATCGGCGAAAACGGTGTAAATGGTTTGCGCCAATAAAGAGTTAATGGCAATAGTTCGCAGAAAAGTCGTTTTCCCCGACATGTTAGAACCCGTAATTAAAACGCTTTTATTTTCTACGTCGATGCTGTTCGGTTCGCAGTTTTCTACCAATGGATGGACGATGTTTTTAACGGAAAGCTTCTTGTCATCAGCTGTAAATGTTGGTTTGCATGTTCCTGTCGAGTTTTTGCGAAGGGCAGTTAACGAAATGGCCATATCTATCGAACCTACGTATTCAAACAAATCTGAAATGGTTTTCCGATTGCGTTCTAACGATTTTAACAGATTGAAAATGGTAAAAATATCAACCAAGAAGATACCTTTTATAATTTCGAAAAGATAGATAGGAATCTGACTAATGTCGCCGCCATTTTTATTGTTGATGAAAAGAATGGCAATTTTCTGCTGTACTTTTTTAAAAACCGGTATCTTCTCTGCAATTAAATCATTGTTAAAAGGAATAGGTTTTTTTGCCAGCTTTTTAGAAACATTAATTAAGGTATTTAATTGACTAAGCGATTTGGTGAAAACCATAATGTTTTTCTTATTCCAATAGTTTAAATATGTAGCGTTGTACACCATAATAAAAAGCGCTAGCAAGAAGAAATTCGGGAAGATAAAGCCAAGTCCAACGGACAAAATCAAAACGGCTACATCTAAAATGAGCAAATGATACCACTCTGGTTTGCTCGGAAATCTTTGGTTAATCAATAAAGCAACCGTATAAGCATCGTCGTGATTTAGTTTGGATAATTCCAATTGAACATCTTCTCTAACATCTGGGTTTGCATCAAAAAACAGGGCTTGATGGTCTAAATCGGTCAATTGTGCTATGTTTTTCGCAGGCGATTTAAGTCGATGGAATAGAAATTGTTGTCCCATTTTACTTGTTGTGCGATCTACAAAGGCAAAAAGTTCATGGAAATCTATATCAGAAATGGTTTGCAAGTTGATTTCGTGAAAGCCTTTTAAGGCGTCTGGCATGTACCAATCTAACTTCACTAGATTGATGCCGTCGGTTTTTGCGTCTTTCCATTCTTCTCTAATTTTTTCTAAGAGTTTGGCTCTTTTGTTTTTGGCGTTCGACGAGAAATAGACAACAACTAGCGAAAGAATAGCCAAGGTCATCAGAATGGAAACTATTTGTACATTCATTTTTAAACAATTGGACAACGAACTACTGGGATTACACGAAGTTCGATGTAGTGCAAAAATCTATTCGTAATGCAAATAGGCGCAACTATTGACAAAGTTAATTTTTTTGTGCAATCGATCGACATCGCCTAAAGAAATCAGTAGTCAAAACAAGCAAGTTCTTTTTTGATTTTTATTAAATGCCAACGAAGTGAGAAGTAGTTTGCGGTAATTTTTATTTAACTTACGGAAGCAGAAGAAATTAACCATTTTATGGCTATGAAAGGACTCGAACATATGGGGGAAATGAAGACATTGTCTGAAGTGATTGATCTATTGGTTGGTCGTGGTTACACATACGACTTCAACATAGAAAATAATAAAACCTACAACAACTTGGATGACATTCGAAAATCTCCACAAAATTTTTTAATCGACGGGTTTTACCGTTTTGAAGGCGCTTCAGATCCTGAAGACGAAGCAATCGTCTATGCAATATCTTCAATCGACGGGACAATTAAGGGAGTTTTGGTAAATGGTTATGGTCCTTCATCTGATGCGTATAGCGAAGAACTTATTGGCAAGTTAAAAAAAAAAGCTAAACACAAGTTCCTTGATCGCTAACTACAGCAATCGGAAAAACGATAAAATTCTAATTCTAATGCCTTGGAAAAAAACCAATATCTGGCGCATTGTTTAATGCAAAAACCTATTTAAATTTAAAAGTACAATGATTAAAAAAGCTTTGTCTTCATCCAAGGAGCAATCTCGCATCTTTTTACATCGTAGACAATAGGAAGCTATCTAGATAGCTTCATCAACCCATCAGTAAATCAATCAGTTTATGGCTTACTCTCGTTTTAAAGAGTCCTTTGCCCGCTTTTTAAAGAATCCACGAAGTAAAAAGTTACTTTGCACAGCTTCTAAATCATCATCAAGTTTTTTACTACTTGTCTCTAAATTGCGCATAATAGATTTAACCTGCTCAGCTGTTTTAACATCATTTAACAACAGACCGGCGGCATTATTTGAGCTTTTTAGTTTTGATGACGCAGCTTCTAAATTTGCGGCCATCACCGATGCCGATTGCGCACTAATTTTTAACATCTGTGCTGACTTTTCTAAATTTGAAAAAACGGCCGTATCAGTGAGCACCTTATGCATTAATCCCGTTTTCGAGTTTAAGGTTTGACCAAACGTACTCAGTTCTATAGCTGTTTTGGAAGTAGCTAGAGAAGTGCGGTTGAGATTTTCCACCATCGCTTTAAAATTGGTTGCCAACTTCTCGTCAGACAATAATACGCCTGCAGCGCCTTTCCCATCAATAAGGTTGTGAGAAAGTGTTTTGAAATCCGTTGTAATGTCTACAAGATTTTTATTATTAACCTGTAAAGTCTTCATAATGTCATCAGTAGAGAGTGAGGTATTTACGTGCAATTGATCTCCATCCTCTACAAAAGGAAATTTCGTGTTTCCGCCAGTAATCACCACAATCTTATTTCCGATAAGACCGTCTGCACTTATACTTGCGCCGGCATCTTTATGAATGTATTTATGTGCGTCTTCTTCTACACTTAAAGATACCCGAACCTGCGACTGTCCGAACAGCTCAATTTTTTTTATCGTGCCGACCTTCACCCCCGAAAACCAAACATTATTTCCTTTCTTAAGTCCTTGAATATCGTTAAATACAACACTCAGCGAAAAACTTTTTACAAAGGTTTTTTTCTGGCTTCCCAAAGTAAAAACCGCCAACACAAAAATTAAAATTCCGATAAATATGAAAACTCCTACTGTAATTTTTTTTCTATTGTCCGTCATGGCTATACTATAAAATTATAATCAAAAAATGGTTGTGCTTGCTTATCGCCTGAATTAAATATCTGCTCAAATGTTCCCTGCCTTGCAAAACTTCGATCTACCAACATGGCAACTCTATTTCCTGTTTCTTTCGCGCAAGTTAAATCATGGGTAATTACAATTGCACTGGTATGATAACGGTCTTGCACATCATTAATTAGTTTATTTATCTCTTTCGATGTAATCGGATCGAGACCAGCCGTAGGTTCATCGTAAAGCATGATTTCCGGTTTCAAAATAAGCGTTCTTGCGACTCCGATCCGTTTTCTCTGGCCACCAGAAAGCTCTGATGGCATCTGATTTATAGTTTGCGAAAGACCGACTGCATCCAACATTTCTTCAACCAATCCGTTTACTTCTCCTCTCGATAAATCTCTTCGGTTTCTAACCAATGGGAATTCCAGATTTTCTCTTACAGTCATACTGTCGTAAAGTGCACTGTTTTGAAACGAAAATCCAACCCGCAAACGGAGCTCAAGCAATTCTTCATACGATATTTGATCGACGATTTGATCAAGTACCTTAACCAATCCATGATCGGGACGAAGCAATCCGATAATGATCTTAATCAACACCGACTTTCCAGTACCAGACTTTCCTAGCACTACCAAGTTTTCTCCTTTATACAAGCTGAGGGAAGCGTTTTCCAGCACGTCATAACTTCCAAAAGATTTATCTAGCCCAACAATCTCAATGACCTTCTCGGCTGTTTGATCAGTTATTTTTTTCTCTAACATATTAGGGTTATGTATTGAACAAACTAAATATCTGAACGCATACTACTTCTTCAATAAAAATTAAGAACATTGCAGTAACAACAGCAGCATTGGCCGCTTTCCCCACACCTTCGGTTCCTTTTGAGGAATTGAATCCCTGATAGCAACCAACAATTGCAATGGTAAAACCAAACAATAGTGCTTTAAAAGTAGAAGCAATAATGTCTAAAAAAGTGATGCTTTCCATTGCACTCTGAAAGAAAGCCGAGGCACTTGTTCCTTCGTTAACCGACACATTAAGTAGCGCGCCAAACATCCCAACCATTGCGGTATAAAAAGTTAGGATAGGCATGGTTATTGTCGCGGCGAGCACGCGCGTACCGACCAAGAATTTAAATGGGTTGGTGGCAGATACTTCCATCGCATCAATTTGCTCACTTACTTTCATAGATCCAAGTTCGGCGCCAATACTTGAGCCTACTTTCCCCGCGGCAATAAGTCCAGTTAGGAGTGGAGCTAATGTTCTTAACAGCGCAATTCCGACCAGCGATGGCAACCAAGAGGTTGCTCCAAACTCTGACAAAGACGGCCTGGACTGTTTGGTAAATACCAATCCTGTTATAAAACCGGTTGTTGAGATAAGCAATGCAGAACGATACCCAATTTCATAGCATTGGCGCATCGATTCTTTAAATTCATAAGGTGGGAGGAAAGCCTCTTTAAAGAATCTGCCAATGAAACGGTAAACGTTATATAAGCTGATAAACCAATTTGCGAATTTACTGGGCGACTGGTCTGATTTTTCCTGAGCTTCCTTTAAGTTATTTACTGCCATTGTAGCTGATTGGATTGTTTATTTAAAGGTCTGAAAGTAGGTCCGCTATTAGGTTTTTTTATTTTTACGAATACAATACACATTTCGGCGCTAATTGTTTGTTAATAAAAGAATGTTCTGTTGTTTTAAGGGTAGATTTTGTTTTGATCCACAACCGAAATTAATGACGTTTACCACACAAAACAAATGGACTGGGCTATCGACTAAAGTTTTGCCAGTTTTAATGGCTTAAAAGAAAAAACCAATTTTCTATTTTTTTTCAAAAATATTTGAAAACCAAATTAAACAAACTTAATTGTAGGAGACATGCCTATTTGGTTCTATATCAATGGATTTTATGATCTTAATCATCAAATTAACAAGTAGTTTGAAGAGATTTGTATAGAAATAAAACCATATGAGAAATCTTCTGCTCCCTCCGCAAAATTCTACACGTTATCGCTACCTGTTTATCGTTTGGCTCATCTGTGTCCTGGTTGATATTTCGTTTATTGTACTCGCACAAACACCATCTAATGTAGTGGATAATGGTTATGAAAGTACAAATGGAGTTATTTCCCAGCAAATAAAAGCACAATTAGTGATCGGTAAAAAAAAACTGAACTACCCAAAATCGGTTGAGCGCTTTTACGATGAAAAAGGATATGTGTTAGTTTGGTTAGCAACAGAAAAACCGAATGCTCAAGTCCTGCCTGCAATGGTCTTATTGGACTGCGTATCACAGTTCGGGCTTAATAATCAAGATTTTCATCCAAACGAGCTCCGATACAAAAAACTCACAGCTTTAACAGAACATCCTAGTTTGTTGAGTGAACAACGGGCAAACTTTGATGTTTTACTTACAGATGCCATGATTACGTTTATCAACCAACTGCATTATGGAAAGTTTAATGAAGATTTGACGCCATCTAAAATTGATGCCGGCGACTTAGGCAATATAAATGCCGTAGAATGCTTATCGATGTTGATGACTAGCAGAGATTTTTATACAGAAATTATTAAGGTTCAGCCAAATCTAAAAGAATATCACGACTTGCAGCGGTATATGCGCTTGGTGCGTGGACAATATTTGGAAGACAATTACGAATTTCCAGAGGAAAGTGTTAGAAAGATGGCCTTAAATATGGAGCGCCTAAGGTGGATGTCAGTCAGCGAAGGTACAAATCTAGTGATCAACATTCCAGCTTACAAAGCAAAGCTTATGGTTATGGATACCACTTATTTTTTTAAAGTGATGGTAGGCAACCCACTTACCCCAACACCACTGTTAGAAAGTGCAATTACTCATTTTACAGTGGCTCCAGATGTTAAAGTAAGCGCTAAAAAATTCATCAATATCTTGTTGCCAAGCGCGATAAAAAACATCGATTATTTAGAAAAAAACCATTATACAATTTATGATAGCAAAGGAAGATTTGTGGAACTTACCGGCAAAAAATTAGCCTTTATAAAAGCGCACGCTTCAAGTTATTTCGCACGGAGATCGGTGGGTGGTGAAAAGACAGCCGGTAAAATCGAATTTGGTACCGACATTTCGACCGGAACTCGCCTCTACGGATCACCTCAATCAAAATTGTTCCTACTAAGTAAACGGGCAGTTACCGAGGGCGGTATCGGAATTGAACAAATAGAAAAACTTGCGGGCTTATTGTCGGATCAAGATGGAACTACTTCAAAAACATCCGTAATGCACAAATCTATCGCTGCCTATCAAAGAAAGAATTTTATATTAAAAACTCCCGTACCTGTCAAAACGGTTTACCTTACTTGCGAAATGATCGACAGTCACCTTATTATTTATGATGATATATATGCTCAGGACAAAAGTCTGGAACTAGCTATGTATGGCTTCGAGCCAGTCCTCGCCTTGGATAAAAAGTTGATTAAAAAACTTTAACCATTCGTTTTTATTGGTAATTATTTTACAGGTTTAATCAACGCATCTATCTGCCAAACAATAGGTCTTTTTACGCAATACCTGAAGCAGTTCTGGATCTTGATACGCCATTGGAAAAGTTTTTGTTCCTTGAAGTTTCCCTATGCTAATTTTTATAGTTTGATTTCTTTTATTAAATAGTTCTGCGGGCAGCATGGCTGTTTGAAGCGACGGATGAATGAACCTCAATAGGCTGAAGGCAAAACCGTTATGCCCATGAAAATAAATTGGCAAGACAGGTACGGCGGCTTTGGCAATAAGTTTACCCACTACTGGATGCCATTTTCGATCCGTCACTTTTAAGGTTTTTAGGTCGAATGCAGATACTTCACCGGCAGGAAATATTGCTACTGGAGTACCGGATCGAAGCTTACACAAAGTCATTTTTAGGCCGCTTACGCTCGAGCTGTGCCTGATATTTTCAAAAGGATTCACAGCAATAATGTGATCAGCAAGATGTGGCAATCTTTTTAAAAGAAAATTACCCATAAATAAGGTGTCCGGTCGATAAGTTAACAGAAGTTCCATTAGTGCGAGTGATTCAACGGCACCGTAAGGATGGTTGGCCACAATGATAAACGCACCAGTTTTTGGTATATTTTCGAGTTCCTCGGGATCTAGATCTATCTTTATCTTTAAAAATGCAAATACGAACCTGGCAAAATCTATGCCCTTAAGTTCTCCTGCTGCTGCCATCATCTGGTTTAACGCGTCAATCTTAATAGATTTCATCAAAAAAGTTACCAAAGAAGGGAATCTAACTGTTCCTGTAGCTTTAGTAAAATCCTCACGCGAAATAATATCCATTTCGTAAAGATAGAATTTAGACGTTAACTATGGTTTTATTATTCACTTAGCTTAACTCCAAATTCGTTTACTGCATGCCAATAACTTAAAATGTGGAAAATAAGCGTGTTTGTGACTTCAAATCGGAGTAAGCAAAAAAAATTGAGAAATAAAAGAATTTCGATTAAGAGATTTTATTGGGAATTGTATATCTTTTTTGGTGGCAGTTATTATCGAGCGAAAAAAAGAATTGTTGAGCTTTTAAGATTTTGCAGGCAGCAAAAAAACGTAATAATTTCAAAAATTAACCATATCTTAATTTTTTTTAATAATTTCCATTTTTTAAGGAAAGCGGAACAGCACAAAAAAACCAAATATCTGATAGAAACAATGCCTAAAAATCTGAAAACCATTTCTGCGTTTTGTTTGGTGCTAACTATCGTCGGTATATCTGCATTTTCACAAGAAAAAGACCTCAAATTATGGTATAAAGCTCCGGCAGGAAGTGTTTGGGAATCTGCACTTCCAATTGGAAACGGGAGGTTGGCCGCTATGATTTACGGAAACACAGCAAATGAAAAAATTAGCTTAAATGAATCAACCTTGTGGAGTGGAAGCCCAAATAGAAACGATAATCCCGACGGCCTTGCGGCGCTACCGAAAATAAGGAAATTTATTTTCGAAGATAAGTATGAGGAAGCAAGTGCACTTGCCGAACGGGCCATCCAATCTAAAAAAAACAACGGAATGGCTTATCAGCCGGTTGGCGATCTTGATCTAAAATTTTTGGGTCATGAGCATTTTTCAGATTACTATCGTGAGCTAAATTTAGCTACCGCAGTAGCAACAAGTTCCTACGTGGTTAATGGTGTCACGTATAAACGAACCGCTTTTTCATCCGTACCTGATCAGGCTATAATTATTAGGCTAACTGCGAGTAAAAGAAAAAGCTTAAGTTTTTCGGCATCGATGCACAGCGAACATAAAAGCTCGGTAGAAACAAAAAATAAAAATGAAATTTATTTATCTGGTACCGGTAGCGACAGAGAAAATGTTCCCGGAAAAGTTAAATTTAATGCCATCGTAAAAATCAAGAATGAGGGAGGACAAGTTTTAATTTCTGGAGATCATATCAGTGTCACTAACGCAAATAGTGTGACGATATACATCTCAATTGCCACTAATTTTGTTAATTACAAGGACATCAGTGCGGATGAGAAAAGCCGCTCAGAACAGTATCTGACTAATGTTTTAAAAAAGAGTTATTCCAAGCTGCTAAAAAAACACATAAGTAGTTATCAATCATACTTTAACCGGGTAAAAATTGATTTAGGGGAAACCGATTCAGTAAAAAACGCAACGGATTCAAGGCTTAAGGATTTTGCAGATGGCAATGATCCGCAATTAGTGGCCCTATATTATCAGTTTGGTCGATATTTGCTTATTTCTTCCTCTCAACCTGGCGGACAGCCTGCGAACTTACAAGGCATATGGAACAACAAAATGAATCCGCCTTGGGGAAGTAAGTATACAATAAACATAAATACAGAGATGAATTATTGGCCAGCTGAAGAAACCAACCTGACAGAAATGCACAATCCATTGATAGAAATGGTGAAAGATCTTTCTCAAACAGGCAGACAAACAGCGAAAGAAATGTATGGCTCCAGCGGTTGGGTTGCACATCACAATACGGATTTGTGGCGAATTACCGGACCGGTCGATGGGATTTACTCTGCTATGTGGCCAATGGGTGGTGCTTGGCTAAGTAGGCATGTATGGGAGAAATATTTGTACAGTGGAGATACAACATATTTGGCAACAGTTTACCCTGCCTTAAAAGGAGCTGCAGAATTTTATCTAGATTTTTTAGTGGAAGAGCCGATTCATAAATGGATGGTAGTATCACCATCCATGTCGCCAGAAAACGCACCAAGCATTCGGGCGGGAAAGTCTATTTCGGCGGGCGCCACAATGGACAATCAACTAGTTTTCGATTTGTTCTCGAATACAGTTAAAGCAGCTGAAGCGTTAAATACCGATAAAGATCTGGTTGCGAAAATTAAAGTGATGCGAGATAAGCTGGCACCCATGCAGGTAGGTCAATATGGTCAGTTGCAGGAATGGATGCAAGATCTCGATAATCCCAATGATAAACACCGACATGTATCGCACCTTTTTGGTTTGTATCCTGCCAATCAAATCTCTCCTTTTACAACTCCCATTTTATTCCAAGCTGCGCATAACTCACTCGTACAAAGAGGAGATGTTTCTACAGGTTGGTCTATGGGTTGGAAAGTAAACCTTTGGGCAAGGCTAAGGGACGGGAATCATGCTTACAAGCTTATCAGAAATCAACTTACACCTACCGGGATAAATAAAGGAGGAGAAAACAGTGGCGGCGGAACTTACCCCAATTTGTTCGACGCTCATCCGCCCTTTCAAATAGACGGAAATTTTGGATGTACTGCAGGGATTACGGAGATGTTATTGCAAGCCCACGACGGCTCGATCGATTTATTGCCGGCTATGCCCGATGAATGGAAGAACGGCAGCATTTCCGGTTTAAGGGCGCCTGGAGGATTTGTAATCGAAAAGATTGTCTGGAAAAATGGCAGCCTTCATAAAGTTACCATTAAATCTAAACTAGGAGGAAATTGCCGCCTGCGGGTTCCCAATGCTTTAAAAGGAAGCTTGTTAAGGAACGCAGAAGGAGACAACACAAACCCATTTTTTCAAATCGACCAAATACGTACACCGATCGTTTCTAAAAAAGCAAACTTAACAGCGCCCTCACTTAAGGAGACGATACTTTATGATTTTAATACGACTGCTGGTAAATCCTATACCTTTATTGGCCAATAAATGAAGCCAAAATCTTACCAAAAATAATCAACAATTATTAAACCATTAACACACTAAAAACCAAATAACTCTTAAATTATGACTAAACCGATTAACAAAAGCGCCTTATTTAACGGAAGCTGTTTTGCCGTTATTACCACCGCCTTTACATTTTCTATCCGGGCGGGGATTCTGCCTCAACTTGGCGAACAATTTAACTTGACCGCAGAACAACTTGGATTTATTAACCTGATGTTTTTTTTAGGATTTCCTATTTCTATGATTATCGGCGGACTTGTATACCACTCCGTCGGTCCTAAAATTATCATGCAGGCTGCATTTGTAGCGCACACAATTGGTATAATACTAACTATTTTCGCCGGCGGATACATCGGTTTGCTTGTGTCTACATTGTTTATTGGCTTTGGTAATGGATGCACTGAAGCGGCTTGTAACCCCATGATTGCAGATGCATATGCAGGTTCCAAAATGAACAAAATGTTGAGTCGATTTCACATGTGGTTTCCCGGCGGAATACTCATCGGCGCCTTGATTTCTAAATTTATGACTGATTTTGGACTAGGTTGGCAAGCTCAGATGTGGGTAACTATGGTTCCAACAGTTATTTATGCCGGTTTGTTCTACGGTAAAACGTTTGTAACCCCTCGAGAAGAAGGAAGTATTTCAATCGGAGGAAATTTCAAAGCAATGCTCAAGCCGCTCTATATCTTTCTATTTATCTGTATGGCGCTCACTGCAATTACAGAATTTGGCCCTAATCAATGGGTGAGTGTCATTATGAGTAATAGCGGCGCTAGCCCAATGTTAATCCTTGCATTAACGAGTGGGTTAATGGCGGTAGGAAGATTCTTTGCTGGCCCAGTGGTAAGGTCGCTTGGCCAAACGGGAGTGCTACTAGGCTCGGCCATTTTGGCTGCTGTTGGAATTTATATGTTTAGCGTTGTAACCGGACCCCTTGCCTATGTCGCTACCGTAATCTTTGCGTTGGGAGTATGCTATTTCTGGCCTGTTATGGTCGGTGCTGTCGCTCAGCGTGTGCCCACCAGTGGCGCACTTGGGATGTCTATTGTAGGTGGTGTGGGGATGTTTTCTACCGCAATATTTCAGCCGATTATTGGGGGATGGATTGACGCTTCTAGAGCAGCAGGATCAGCAGCTGGCTTAACCGGTGGACAATTGGAGCTTGCAGCAGGACAAGATACGTTGCTAAAAATGCTTACTTTCCCTTTAATACTAATTGTGTTGTTTACGATACTGTTTTTCTGGCAAAAAAAGACAGCGGTTGTAGCAGTAGCCCATTAAATAGGAAAAATGTAATTGGCCCATTGTTAATTTCTAATAGGAAATTAACAATGGGCCAATTTATAAATAGGTATCAATAAAAGCTCATTGAGTTTAACCTATAAAATCTGACAAACCCCCTTTTTTTATTAGGATTTCTCTTCCATCCATCACTCTGTTTTACTTTTCTCATTTAAATACTTAGAAATTACATTTTAACTATGGCACAATATTTTGGTCCACGCAATTTCGTCGACCTTGCCGTTAACAATTTACAATACCAGATTGCTCCTTGCCATACCTAATTCGTAGATCTCTGTAAATTTTAAATTTGCTGAGCGTCACTAATGCACATTTTAAATTTGTTCCCTTTGAACTGTCTTAAACGCTTGTACATCAAGATCATTATAATAATGTAAAATTCTTCTTAATCGCTAAAAAACTTGGGGATACCCCTGTTTTTTAAGAAACAATGATGTGGTAGTTTTCATATATTTACCGATCTTATTATTATACGTTTGATGTACCGCAAGCGTCCGCATTAATTATGAATTCCCATCTTAAAAAACTCTCCGCCGGAGGCGTGTTGATCACCCTTGGTATTATTTTTGGCGATATCGGTACTTCCCCTCTATATACCTTGCAAACCATCTTGAAGGAAGGCGGCGCTGCCAACCAGTTTATGGTATTGGGTGCAGTGTCCTGTATCTTCTGGACGCTGACGTTACAGACAACTTTTAAATATATATTTATCACGCTACAAGCTGATAACCGTGGCGAAGGTGGTATCTTTTCTTTGTACGCACTTGTTCGTAGATACGGGAAATGGCTGGCTATTCCTGCAATTATTGGCGCTGGTACGCTTCTCGCAGACGGCATCATCACGCCGCCCATATCGGTCACCTCGGCTATTGAAGGTTTGGCTTTAGTACCAGCTTTGTCAAAAATCATGATTCCCGGACATGACGTTATTCTGGTGATCGTGATCGCAATTTTAATTTTGTTGTTTTTCTTTCAGCAATTTGGGACTAACGTGATAGGAGCTGCTTTTGGACCTGTTATGCTCGTCTGGTTTTTAATGCTTGGTGGACTTGGAATTGTACAGGTCGCACATTATCCTTCAATTATCAAAGCATTAAACCCGGTTTACGGTTTTGACCTGCTGGTTCAACACCCTAATGGATTTTGGTTATTAGGTGCAGTATTTCTATGTACTACTGGTGCGGAAGCCCTTTATTCCGACCTTGGACATTGTGGCCGTAAGAATATACAAATCACATGGATATTTGTTAAAACTGCGCTCATGCTAAATTACCTTGGGCAAGCGGCATGGGTGCTGTCGCAATCTAAAGCAGATGTTAATATAAATCCGTTCTTCGCTATAGTGCCGCATGGTTTCCTCATCCCTGCGGTATGTATCGCTACGATGGCAACAATCATAGCGAGCCAGGCGCTCATCAGCGGTTCATTTACGCTCATCAGTGAGGCGGTAAGTATGAACTTTTGGCCACGTATCGACATTAAATTTACCTCAAACGTTCGCGGGCAAATTTATATTCCCAGTATTAACTGGTTCTTATGCATTGGCTGCATAGCGGTTAGTTTATACTTCCGCACTGCGGAAAATATGACAGCGGCTTATGGATTTTCCATTACGATAGCAATGCTGTCAACGACGCTTTTAATGTTCTATTTTATGCGCTATGTAAAGCATTGGCCCTTATGGATAGTGGTCATTATTTTGTGCATATTCCTAACGGTGGAGTTTTCCTTCTTTATAGCTAATTCCGTGAAGATTGTAAAAAGACTTTTCTTTCTGGTATTTGAAGTAGGATTGATCTTTACGATGTACATCTGGTTTCGATCCAGAAAAATCAATAACCGATTCTTGACTTTCGTCGATCTAAAGGAAAAGATTCCTATGCTCCATGACCTTAGTGCCGACACTACTGTATCTAAATTTGCAACGCACCTAATTTACCTCACCAAAGCCAATAATAGCAAACAGATTGAGCAAAAAATTATTTACTCCATTTTCAGCCGGAAACCAAAACGAGCTGATGTTTATTGGTTCATTCATATCGAACGCACCGATGAACCTTTCACTATGGATTACAGTGTAGAAGAACTAGAATATGATAAAGTAATCCGTGTGGAGTTTCGAATAGGATTTCGAGTGCAGCCACGTATTAATGTTTTGTTTAGGAAAGTTGTGCAGGAATTGGTAGCGAATGAGAATCTAAATATTATTAGTCGGTATCCATCGCTTCAAAAATATCATTTGGCTGCTGACTTCCAGTTTGTGATCTTGGAGAAATTCCTGTCCTATGAAAACGAGTTTAATGCTCGCGAGGGTTTTATTCTGAGGAGCTATTTTGCAATACGTAAGCTGGGTCAATCTGACGCCAAAGCTTTTGGTCTTGACACCAGTGAAACCAGAGTGGAAAAAATCCCGTTGTTAGTGAGTCCTGTGAGTTATTTTAATTTGAGGAAGATTCCCCCGAATAGTTAAATCTTTGTGTTAACGGGAATAAAAAAATAGATAGATCATTTAATGGGATAATTATCTGTGCAAATTTCTGTGTTCAAAACGCTTTCTATTTTGGCAAGTAACTTCTACAAAGTTGGTTAAGGTAATTAGCAATCGGTCAAATTTCTCTCTAAATCTTTAGACAAGGTTGTATTATAATGTAGCAGTGTGCAAAAACGCTTAAGATGGTTTATTTCACCGTGAGAAATAAGCCGAGGCTCTATTTTAATTCAGTGTGTTAAGCTCCGTCCATGTCCAATTTTTAGTTCTATTAGCAGTTTGCTCTCTTACCTTTTTCACGTCAGCAATCTTTACAGTAGAAGCTTTATTTCCCATATCGTTGCGGATAAAGCTTATCACAGAAGCAATATATTCGTCGGTATTGGCACCAAGCGCAGGCATGACATCTGCATAGTTATTTCCATTAACAGGCCCGGATAATCCATGAAGTAAAATACGAATTAATTTTTCTGGATCTCCATTTATATCTTTATTCGATGCCAAAGCCGGAGCGGGCATATCTTTTCCTCCATTGATTACACCTTTTCCTTCTGCGCCGTGGCAGGTGGCACACAGTTGTTTAAATATAGTTGCCCCATTTTTTATTAACTTTTGATCGGCTACAACCATTATCTTGGTATTTTTTTCGGCAATTTCTTTTTCATCCATTTGCCTTTGGTATTTTTTTTGAGATTCAACAAGTACTTGGTCGTTCGGGTGTGTGTCAATAATTTCCTTTATAATTCGATGTGCGTTGTCAGAATTATTAAATCTTAAAGATAGGCCGAGTTGCAGACGCACGTCGGCACTAGGGTCGTTTTTTAGGGGCTCAACTGCCTGAACTAGTGTCAAGTCTCCGTTTCTTAAAGGCTCTTCGCAGATCCATAATGCGGTCTTTCTTACCTCAGCATCTTTATCGCTCAATGCAGCTAAAAGTGTGGTCCTGTCTAATGCATTAAGTCCATTCATGGTCCATAAGGCATGAATGCGAGCGAGTTTTAACGGAGAATTTAAGGCCAATAGCTTTAATGCAGGTACGACAGATTTATCGCCCCTTATCACCAAAATTTTCTGTGCATTATCTCGCCACCAACCGTTTGAGTGCGATAAGTATTGAACAAGTTTTCCACTCGGTAAATCCAACATTTTCGGTGTTGTCTTATCACGTTTTATCCCGTCATAAACCAATCTATAAATACGTCCTCTACCAACATTTTCGTTAAGCTTCTTTTGATCAATCTGACTGCGCAGGTAGGTTCCTTTCCTTGTCCAGTTTCCTTCCTGAATAATTCCGCGGTACATGTCTACAATATATACACATCCGTCCGGGCCGGTTGCGGTATTTACAGGTCTGAAATTCATATCTGTAGAGGCGATGAACTCTTCTTTTTCATAAGCGTTTCTAAGCGTTATTTTGCTATCTGTATCAATAACTTTAGCACGTCGGATCAATCTGCCCACTGGTTCGCAAATAAGTAAATCTCCTTTTAGGTCTTCGGGGAGAGAATTTCCTCTAAAAATAGACTGCCCAGTACAAGCGGTGAAATGGTTTAAAGTGCTGTCGGGCCTTAACCTACCTAAGCCACCCTGCACATCAGGGGTAGAAATAATTGGCCATACCGCCTGGAACTCATCATCGTATTGCCCTCCAATATCCAGATTCCCGAACGCAGGATTTTGTTGAAAATTCAATGCTGGAGCTTCGCCGCCAGCGGCAGAGAAAAATAGTCGACCATAACTATCGTAAGTCAAACCCCATTGACCTCCAGGGCCATCATGTAAATATTCTGGTTTCAACTTATCGTTGTCAAGTTTATAACGCACATTTTCTACGGTTACATACATTTTATTGTCAATGTTCCACACTAGGCCGCTTCGTTGATGTTCAAGGTTATTTGTATTTGCAGATTCATTTTTAAATACCATTTTCTTTTCATCTGCTACGCCGTCGCCGTTGGTATCACGATAGCTATAAATGCTATTGTCGAATGTTTCTGCGACGAGAAGCCGATCGTCTAATGGAAGAATCATTCGTGGCAATACCAGCTTATCGAGAAATACGACCGATTTGTCCATTACTCCGTCTCCATTTGTATCCTCGAGCCTTTTAATTGTGCAAAGAGGTTTCATTTCTCCTGTGCCTTCGGCATCCTGCATGTAAGTATTCATTTCTGCAACATACATTCTACCATTCCCGTCCCACGCGATAGCTACCGGTTCATGGATCATCGGCTCGCTAGCCACAAGTTCCAGGTGATAACCTTTAGCAAGGTGGATGGTCTTCATACTTTCTTTGGGCGTTAAATAAGCAGACAAAGGCTTTTTATCAACTATTATTCGGCCAGAAGCATCTCGTTTTAAAGTATTTTGAGATACTTTACACGTATAAATAAGCGTAGATAGGCTGAGAATTCCTAATGCCCATAATTTATTTGATTTCATTTGTATGTTTGGTTAGTATTTTAATTCGCAATTCTGTCGTTCTCACCCATCTATAGAAAATAGCAACGAGTGACCTTTATTCGCATTTTTTCAAGCGTGCTGTTATAAGCTGCTTTCGCGCAATACTGAATTACTCAAATTTCTGTTAACATCATTTATTTATTTCATCTAAAGACATTTATGTCTTTGCTATCTTTTTGGCTTGACGTTCGTAAACCCATTTGCTCCATGAAACCAATTGGCACCTTGGCCAGTAAGCCAAAGATAATAATCTGAAGCGAGATCATCGTCAATTCCCACAAACTTCAAACCTTCATCTCCGTTTAAAGGTGTATCCTTTTTAAGAGTTGTTTTAAAGATGGCCGTACCTTCATCAATTTCATCAAACATGGCCACATATAATGATTTTGCACCTGCATTTTTTGCACCTGCAATTTGCTGCCATAAAAAATCTCCTTTTAAACGAGGAATCTGGGAATACAGACTGGCATCTTTGTGCATATTACCCCAAGAAAAACCAGGAAATACCAGCGGGATATAATCTATTTTATTGGCCTTGCACCATTCGATATCGTCGTAAACTATATGTTCATTGTAATTTGTCGAATTGAATCTTCCCACGGCCCAAGGCATCACCAAATCGACTTTTTTTATCAGTTCATGAAGCTGCAGAGATTTTTCAGTGTCCTTTCCCAATGATCTCCAATAATATGGCACACCGAGCATGATGGCAACTTTATTAAAAGGACCTTTAAGGATTGTAACGAGTTTGCTCACATCAGAAATAGAGTATTGCCTGTTGTCGTTAAAGCCAACTCCCCAAATAGATACCAACGGTTTACCATTGTGATACAAATAGGTTGGGTTCTCTTTGCTGTCGAAGAGCTTAAAAAGACGTTGTACCTCATTCCAATCTTGTTCCAAATAAGCAACATCTGCACTAGAGCACCCACTAAGATCGTACATGATGCTAATTGCCCGACCATATTTCTTTGCTGCTTTTAGAGCGTTGGCCAACACCTTATTAAAATGCCTCTTCCCCGCAACATTCGAAGATTTAATCTCTGCAATAAATCGTTGCATATGTACGCCGTCAATGCCATATTCCTTCATCCATTTAAAGTGAAGATCTACACTGTCCTCATCGTAAGGACTGTAGAGATAGGCATCAGAACCGTTGGCAAATTTGAAAGGTGATTTATATTTTTTGGCATATTCAGTAATGTCTGGCCAAAAATCTACGTTGGTGGTTCCGGGAAAGAAGCCGCCACTGCCTTGATAATGATACCATCCTCTACCTGAACCATCGCCATTGGCAGCAAACCAGCCTTGATAGCCAGCCATTACCAAACCTGTATAAGATTTATAAACCACCCCATCCATGTTGTAAATTTTGTTGTGTACAAAACTCGACTCGGCTTTTAAATGGTCGCTCTTTGCACTTGGCGCCAGACAAGCAATAGCGGCGATAAAAATGATCTTGAAAAATGTCATCCGTAAATTTGATTAAAAAAAACTCTTTAATGTTTGGGCGTTTCTCTATAAAAAACAAAGGCTTAACTTTACCTAATGTACACCTATTTTAGGTCAGATAGACCATAATAGAACCGATTGATATGTTATTTAACCGCGATTTAGTCTTATTTTGCTGGAATTTATTTAGGCGAGCGATTACAAAACACCACGACTCAAACTAGCATTAAACTGATTTTAATAATTCATATTTCGAACCATTATAATAACAGGGGTTTTCGTTTTATCTTTGATTGATTGAAAGCCTGGAATTGGCAGCGTGGGCAACTGTCGCTCAATGCAGCACAGTTTTTCAACGTTAGTGATCACGAAACAGAAATTTATATGTGTAAGCGTTTATTGTACCTTGGTTTAACAATCTTTTCACTGGCTCTTTTTAGTACAGCAAATGGTCAGGTGAATGCTAGAAAACACACTAGGATAGACAAAGATTGGTCCTTTAGTCTTGGAAATGCTTCCAATCCTGTCAGGGATTTCAATTATGGCATAGCCAATATTTTTTCCAAATCTGGTAAAGCTGAAACAACTGCTATTGATCCAAAGTTTGATGACAAAAGCTGGCGAAAGATTGATGTTCCGCACGATTGGGCGGTTGAACTCCCTTTTGTAAATTCTGAAAATCTAGATGTCATGGGTCACGGATATAAGCCTGTCGGCGGCTTGTTTCCTGAAACCAGCATTGGTTGGTATCGCAAAAAATTCATCATCGCAAGAACAGATTCTGGTAAAAGATTTGAAATTCAATTTGATGGTATATTTAGAGATGCAAATATTTGGATCAATGGTTTTTATCTGGGAAACAATAAAAGTGGATACGTTGGCGTGAATTATGACATTACCGATTACATTAATTTTGGAAAGGAGAATGTGATGGTTGTTCGTGCAGACGCCACGCAATATGAAGGTTGGTTTTACGAAGGAGCGGGAATTTACCGACATGTTTGGTTAAACGAATTTAACAATGCACACATTGCAAATGACGGAGTTTTTGTTCATGCAAAAGTAACCGGAAAAAGTGCGGCTGTTACCGTAGAAACCACTGTTAAAAATCAGCAACTGAAACCAGGCACTTACAAGACTTACTCTTACCTGACAGATAGGAATGGAAAAAAACTTGTTCAGTCGGCTGAAAAAACGCTAACGCTCGCCTTTAATGGTGCACAAACCGTTAGCCAAGAGATAAATCTTTTAGGGGTGCGTGTTTGGACACTAGATGATCCATACTTATACAAAGTAGTAACAGTGCTGAAAGATGGTGGGAAAGTAATAGATTCCGTAAAAACCAGATTTGGAGTAAGAACAATTGCTTTTGATGGCGACAAAGGATTTTTTCTGAACGGCATACATATAAAAATTCAAGGGACTAACAACCATCAAGACTATGCTGGTGTGGGCAGCGCAATGCCAGATTACCTGCAATATTACAGAATTCATTTACTAAAGGAAATGGGTGCAAATACCTATCGCACAAGCCATAATGCGCCTACAACAGAATTATTAGAGGCTTGTGACAGTTTGGGAATGTTGGTACTAGATGAGCAGCGTTTATTAAACAGCAGTCCGGAGTATATTGGACAATTTGAGCGTTTAATAAAACGCGATCGAAATCATCCCTCAATATTTTTATGGTCGATAGGAAATGAAGAAGGCTATGTTCAAGCAAACAGCTTTGGGAAAAGAATTGCCGAAACATTATTGGCAAAGCAAAAGGAATTAGATCCTACAAGAACATCGGTTTATGCTGCAGATTTGGCAAACGTATTTACGGGCGTAAATGAAGTTATACCGATCCGAGGCTTTAATTATAGACAATTTGCGGTCGCAGACTATCATAAAGATCATCCAAACCAACCCCTGTTGGGCACGGAAATGGGTAGTACGGTAACCACGCGAGGGATATACGAAATTGATAGCGTCAAAGCTTACCTGCCAGATCAAGACATTACAGCACCTTGGTGGGCAAGCAAAGCGGAAACTTGGTGGAAATTAGCCGCGGAAAATCCTTATTGGATGGGCGGTTTTATATGGACTGGGTTTGACTATAGGGGAGAGCCAACCCCCTTTAAATGGCCAAACATTAGTTCCCATTTTGGAGTGATGGATATTTGCGGCTTCCCTAAAAATATCTATTACTATTATCAATCGTGGTGGACAGATAAGGACGTGTTACATATTTCCCCACATTGGAATTGGAAAGGGAAGGAGGGCAAATTGATAGAGGTTTGGGTAAATACAAATGCAGAAAATGTAGAGCTTTTCTTAAATGGAAAAAGTCTAGGCAAGAAAGACATGCCTAGAAACTCACACTTAACGTGGTTGGTAAAGTATGAGCCGGGAACATTGTCGGCAATTGCATTTAAAAAAGGAAGAAAGTTAGAGGCTAAAGTCGAAACGACAGGCATGCCTGCTGAAGTAGTTGTAACGCCTAATAAGACAACCATGCTTGCAAATGGAGCGGATGTCTCTGTACTTAATATTTCTGTTGTCGATAAAGAAGGAAGAGAAGTGCCAGATGCAGACAATTTAATTTCTTTTGATTTAACAGGTGATGCAAAGATTATTGGCGTTGGAAATGGCGATCCAAGCAGCCATGAGGCTGATAAAGGTGTTACGTCGAGGAAATTATTTAACGGCAAATGCCAGGTAATTGTACAAGCGGGAAATACCGAGAGCGTTATTAAATTCGAAGCCAAATCTGACGCATTACAAACGGGAAGCACCGGAATTCATACCATAATTTCAGGCGCGGTACATCAGGTAATTAATTTGGAGAAGAATAAAAAGGTCGTCCCTATTTCGAAAATGTTAGGTGCTGACATTTCATTTCTCCCGCAGTTGGAAGCAAGAGGAATGAAGTTTTACGACAAAGGCGTTCAGAAAGATGCGATAGAAATTTTAAAGAGCCACGGATTTAATTACGTGCGTTTAAGAATTTTCAATAATCCATCTAATGAAAAAGGGTATTCGCCGGGAGCAGGTTTTTGTGATTTAATCCACACGGAAGAAATGGCAAGGAGGGTAAAAGCGGCAGGAATGAAGTTGTTATTAGATTTTCATTATAGCGATTATTGGGCAGACCCAGAAAAGCAATACAAGCCAAAGGCTTGGGAAAATCTTCCCTTTAATGTGCTTAAGGATTCTTTACAAAAATATACGTCTTATGTTATTCAATCTCTAAAAAATCAAGGAACCGCTCCAGATATGGTTCAAGTTGGAAATGAAATTAACCACGGCATTGTATGGCCCGAAGGACATATTTCCCATTTGGACAGTTTGGCGCAACTGATCCAATCGGGGATCAATGGAGTTAAAAAAGTTGATCCTAAAATACCTATTATGTTACATGTAGCACTGGGAGGACAACGCGATGAGGCAAATTTCTTTTTTGATCAGCTGCTCGAAAGGGGCTTAAATTTTGATGTGATTGGCATGTCTTACTACCCAAAATGGCATGGAACTTTAGAGGATTTAAGAGACAATCTAACATCCCTCGCGAATAAATACCAGCAAAATATTATCGTGGTAGAATATTCCTCATTAAAAAAAGAAGTAAATGATATTGCTTTCAATCTGCCTAACGGAAGAGGGAAGGGAACTTGCATCTGGGAACCTTTGAGTATGTGGGAAAAAGTTTTCAACGATTCAGGGGAATCAAATCAATTGATAGGTGTGTATGATGAAATTAATAAGGAATTTTTATAAACTCGTTCACACACACAGACATTAAATTTGGGCGCTTAATTGAATTTTTATTTTCCAGCGCTACTTATTTTCCAATTTATCAAATACTCATTCTTAGAGCAAATATTTTTGAGATTAAAATCTCGCCTTACTCTTTGCCAGGGAATAAGCTAAATGCGCTATTTTTTTACTTGCAGGATTTTTTGAAATGCAAATTTGCGTTCCGAACAACCTGGAAAATTGATTATTAATGACATATTTGTTTGATCTGTTAATGCCGCTGACTGGATTAAGGACAAGTGGCGGTAGGTAGTAAATTACAAGGTTATTGTCAATATTATTTGGAGCCCAAAGTGCTAGACTACCGTTTAACGAAACAACCTTTGGCAATGGATAATATTTTCCATAATAGCTCATTGCCGATGCTATCCCGTAGCTTTCTGTATAAATAATTGTTTTTTTCTTTTCTGCTGGAGCTAACGTCTTGTACAACGCAGATGTTTTTT
Organism: Pedobacter sp. UYEF25; assembly: GCF_054061655.1. Lineage (NCBI taxonomy): Bacteria > Pseudomonadati > Bacteroidota > Sphingobacteriia > Sphingobacteriales > Sphingobacteriaceae > Pedobacter > Pedobacter sp. UYEF25. The sequence goes on from NZ_JBSSEL010000008.1 coordinate 126,537, forward strand.
GGGCAAGTTCTTCCCAGCCAATCATGTCTGCATAATTTTGGTTTACGCTGTGAATTTTTTGATCTTCCCATCTTACGGTAAAAGTGATGCCTAAATGGCAACGCGCCCAATAAAAAACCTTTGCTGCGTTTTCTATCGGCAATAATGGAAGTACAATAACAGAAAGCAAAAGATTAGGGACTATTAATATGAAGAGAAGAAGGGCCTTTATAATTTGATTTTTCACATTAAGGAATTTTTCCAAAAATAAGGCCCCAGTTACAAACAATGGTGGGTATGCGCCGAAACCATAATAGGGTTTTCCTTTAAGAATGGCCAAAACTATCATAACGGTAAAAAACGAGATACCAAAAAAACGATATTGCTTTAATTTTTTGGAATAGAATAGATAAATTAGACCAGCAAGCCAAACAAATACCGCCGGTCCATTTACTAAGAGTTGTTGAATCAGAAAATCTATTCGATACAAGTAATTAAGTTGCGTTTTTTTCAATTCATGGTAATGCGTAAGTGCGGGTAATCGATGTTCAAACTGCCAAACTAAGTGGGGCAATAAAACAATAATGGAAATTAGAATGGCTAGATAGAATGCTTTTGTTTTAAATAGTCCACGCAACTTCGGAGTAAATAATATACCGAGTAAAATGCCAAATACGTACAAAATTAACGTGTATTTTAACAATATGCCTAATCCTATGACTACACCAAGGCCGTAGAGGTAGTTGTCTTTTGGTTTTTGAATCCAGCAAACGACGAGATAAGCGGTTAGCAGCCAAAAGAGCTCATCAAAAACCTGAGGAATAAACAATGCACCTGAGGCAAGGAACGCAGGAGAAAATGCGACGGCCGTACATGCTATAATCACCGCTAAATATTTACCTCCCAACCTAATAGTCACTATGCCTGTTAGAAGTACAATAACGGCTGCAAATATGGCAGGGAATATGCGCATCGCGATTAATGAATCTCCAAAAAAAGCTTTAGAAACATCTCCTACAACCGCAATTAGTGGCCCTGTTTCGATGTAACCCCAAGCCAAGTGATTTCCTAAAAGTATGTAAAGCAATTCATCCTCATGAAAACCATAAGCATTTATAGCTATCAAATGCAGTAGTATTTGGGCAAAAGCAATTAACGAAGTAAGTAAAATCAAAAGCGCTCTGGTATTAATTCTAAAGCGCTTAAATGCAAGAGTCATCCATATTTGTGGTTTACGAACAGTTGCATTAGTTTGGAAAAAAATTGCCTTTTGTGATGACATGTAATAGTACTGAGCAGGAGATTTAACTGCGCGATTCCGTAGCTGAAATAAAAATTATATTGTTTTTGAATTTTTTATGTTGAACCCAAAAGTTCCTTAACAAATTATTAAAAAGATTATCCGGCCAAACGGTTAAAAGTTAACGTTTTAGAGATGAATTCAAAGTGCCAATAGCCCTTAACTTTTAATTCTCCCTGATCATCAAAATAAACCACAGAACTCCATTCTCTACCAGTCAGCGGATCGTAAATCAGCCCATCTTCCCATCTTTTTGATTCTGAATTGTACTGTAGGTCTTTTAAAATATCCATTCCCAACAGTTTTCTTTTTCTCAAATGTTCATCAGGATTTCTCCAATCAACCCTCGAAGCCATAGGCTTTGACGTGTTGTCTTTGTCGCTAAACCAAAAAACCTTTGCCCTAAATTCACCTTCTTCTTTGTAAACCTCTACGATCAGATTCTTCTGGGTAGACATCCACTTTCCTAAAATGAGATTTGCAGGTTTTTTAGTTTCTACGTTCGTTGCCTGGCAATTGAAAAAGCAAATAAATAAAGCGATTATGGGAACATTCATATTTTTATCAATTTTACATCAACTTTAAGACATCCAAGTAAATGGGCATCCTGTTCTGGCATTACAGGTTTTCGTGTCCTTTTAAGTTGGAATGGATAATTCAACAGGGCATTAAATCGACATATTTTTAAATGGTTCGTCACATCAAGCCCATACACAATTTTAGACTGATCTAAAGTAGCGTAGGTCCCAAAAATTCTGTCCCAGATGCATAAAATATCTCCATAATTGCTGTCCGTATAGGGTAGTTTATGGTGATGATGTACTTTGTGCAGCCCGGGTGTGATAAAAACAAAAGACAAAACCCGTTCCAATTTGCCGGGTAAACTGAAAGCACTGTGCGAGCTAATGTTAAAAAGGCTTTGAATAAATTGCCTAATAATCAATATAGGGAGTGTAACTCCGGTGAGGTACATTACAAAAATCATAGAAATTACTCTAAAAAAAGTCTCTGCGGGATGCTCTCTTACTGTGGTACTGACATCTAGTTTCATATCACTATGATGAATAAGGTGAAAGTGCCAAAGATATTTTGCTCTATGCATCATCACGTGATATAAATATTCGAAAAAATCGAGCATTAAGATACCAAAAACTAATTTTTCGAGGAAATTCATTGAAAAAGGAAATAGATAAAGCAGACCCCAGTGATGATTTTGTGTCCATCCCATCACCTTAATTAGAATAATTGTTAGAGGCAATTGGATGAGAACCGCGGTAACAATAAATCCAAGATTCACCCGAGTATGTGTCCACTTGCTTTTTAGATTTTCCGTGTTAAAAAGCAATTCAGCGTGCCACAGACTTATAATAATAGTGGCAAAAAATATTAACTGAATTGTTGTTGCGTGATCTGTATTGAAATTAAAATCCATAGTTGATTGAGTGCTAATTTAATTCGGTTGATGATCTAGAGTGAAATATAATTGGAGTAATAACCCATATACTTTCGTTATGTTAGCCATACAAGTGTCTTTCTTAAATGTATATATTGGTAGGACAATTCTTAATTTAAAAAGACCTATATAGAAAGAGAAAGATATCTACTTTGTTAAGGTCTTAACAGAAAATTTCTGTATAATGCCGTCAGAACAACTAAAGAAGCCAAGGGCATTTCCAGATATATTTCCTTTTATACTTCCAGGTGTGGATGAAAATAAGCTTTTCCAATCTGTTTCTTGGAAAGTTTGGTAGAGAAATTTCTCGTAAGCGTTAGAGACGGAAAACTTGTAAACGGTAATCATATCCGCTTCGTTATATGGATGGTTAGTTCTTTTTTCTAAAACTGGGGACAATCCATAGGGTGGTGGAGCAGAATGTATGAATAAATTTAATGTAGAAGGGCCAAAGAATGCTGCAGACCAGTCCTTCTGTCCGGCCAACTGATAAAAAAAAATTGCTGGCTTTGGGGAATTGAAAACATGTTTCGGAATAGAAAGAAAAGTGCTTTCATCAACTTGCTGTTTACGCATGTTCAGTTCTGATGGTTCTATTGGAGCTACTTGTTTAAGCGAATCTTCTGCATAGTACGTTTTGTTGCCAAATTCTATCCTCAACTTATAAACACTGTTATAGTTTTTGTTGTTGAGTAAATTCGTGGAATAAATTCCTTGGTCATTAGTAATATGCAACGCGACATCATTTATAAAGATTTGCGCATCATTTATCGGAACAATGCTGTCTGAAACTTGAAATACCGGCTTGGAAAGCTTGATAAATTGATTTGAATCTAAAGCATTTACCCCGCCTTCAACCACGAGATCATATTGTTGGGAAGGACTCCGGAATTGAATGCTATTAATCAACTCCTTTTTACAAGAGACCATCCCAACTAAAACGAAGAAAAAGAAGCTTTTTTTAAATTTCATATTAGAATTTAAAACTGTAAGAGAAAGTTGGTAGAATGCCCGAGAATGATTCTTCAAAGCCAATATTTCGGTCAGACTCGGTATTATTTATTCTATAAAATAATGGATTTCGGCGATTGTATAAGTTGTACACACCAAATCTCCAAGTACTTTCGAATTTTCGGTGGCCGTTTTTAATAAGCTTAATCTTAGGATTTAAAACTGCTGAAACATCTAACCTATTAAAAGCAGGAAAACGAGAACTATTTTTTCCCTCGTAAATGGGTACGTTTGAGCCAAGAAAATTATAGAAGCCAACCGGTATCGAGATTGCTCTTCCCGTTTGGTAATTAAAGAACGCGGATAACGCAACTCTATCAGTAATTGGGAAATTTATATTTATTTTTAAATCATTAGGGGTGTCGTAATTTGTTGGATACTGGAGGCCGTTGTTAATGGCTTCGATTTTACGAAACGTCCTCGAATAGGTGTAAATCGCTTCAGCAGAAACGGTTCCTATCTTTTTTTCTAGGGTTAATTCTATTCCATATGCAGTGCCCGTTCCAAATCGAAGTTGATTTTCGAAATTTGGGTTTTGAATAATTTGGGAGTGATCTAATAAATCTGCTAGATGATAGAATCTTCTATAATAAACAGCTAAGCCAAATTTCCCTTTAATGCTGTCTAAAAGAGTATAAGAAGTGGCGACATAGTCAGATTTTTGCGGACTACTGTTTTTACCTGCCGGAAGCCAAGTTTCTAAAGACGAATAAGCCTGTTCATTGTCTTGTATGAGCTGTAGGTTTTGTACGCTTCTATTATAGGTTAATTTAATGACCTGATTTTTGCAGAGTTTTAAAGCCAGTTGTATCCTTGGCTCCAAATAAAAATAATCGGTAGGGGTGTCATATCCGATTTTTTCTTGGAATTTTTTTGCGGTACTGAAAGACCCAAATCGAAAGCCATATTTTAAATTAATGGCCTCTAGTAAATTCACATCCTGATTAAAATACAGGGCCGATTCGAGGGCACTAAATCTATTTAAACTTCGTGTAACATCGGTAGGTAAAGTCTCTCCAGGTTTAAAATGATGTCTTGTGCCAACGCCACCAAACTCGATAATGTTTCCAGGTTTGTTAAAGAAAGTAAAATCGGCTTTAAAAGTTATATCTCTAATTCCAGTAAGCCAATTTTGCGCATTTCCTAAACTTAATGTATTCCTATAATTGCTATAAATGGCCGAAAAATTAAGAAACAATCGAGGATTGTAAATGTGGTTAAATCTTAAGGTTGAGGTGGAATTTGTCCAATCATTTGCGAAATTATCTTGTGAGAATAAATGATCGAAACCATGGTAAACAGAGAGATAAATTCGGTTTTTATTATTAAAGATATAATTGCTTTTAAAATTAAGATCATAATAGGTCGCATTAACGTTAAAAAAGCTAAAACCGCTGTTGTACAAATCTGTTAAACTTCTGCGCGCTGAGATTAAAAAAGAACTTTTATCTTTTATAATTGGTCCCTCCGCTGTTAATCTGGCAGATAACAGACTAACGCCACCTTTTAAATGATAGTCTGTTAAATTTCCTTCATCAAGCTTGGTATCTACCACAGAAGAGAGCCTGCCGCCAAAATTAGCGGGAATGAAATCACTGTAAAAATCTACGCTTTTAATGGCATCACTATTAAAAATAGAGATTAAGCCAAATAAATGGGAGGGATTGTAAACCGGCGCTTCATCAACTAGTATTAGATTTTGATCTAATCCACCACCTCGAACCGACATTCCAGAACTGCCTTCAGATGGATTTTTAACGCCTGCCTGGGTTTGTAGTGCTTTAATTAAATCAACTTCACCACCAAAGAAAGGCAACTTCTGTAAGGCTTTCGAATCGAGTAATTTAATAGATTTTGCTAGTTCCAAAGAGTCTTTTGAAATTAAATTTATGCCAATGTTTACTTCTTGTAATTCTACAGACTTTCTACGTAGCCCTATCTTTCTGTACGCATCTTCATCCAGCCGCAAATCCTCAAACTTTGTTTGATAACCCATGTAGGAATACCCTATCAAATATTTATTTACATGTAGCGAAATAGAAAAATAACCATATTGATTGCTAAACTGCGTAAGGCCATCTACCTGGATTTTTGCCCCAATTAAATTTTCGCCTGTTTCTTCATCGTATACAATTCCGTGTAAGGTGTGAACTTGGGAAAGTTTCAGTTTTATAACTACATTATTTACTACCAACTCATAACTAAGATTTGTATCAGACAAAATATAACTTAGAATGGCACTTATTCGCTCGGTTTCAAAAATTTTATTTGCTACCTTTTTTGGTGGGATGACGCTGGGTTCGTAAGCAAAAGAGACATTGCCGATTGTCTTTAGCTTTTGGATGGCTTCGCGGACTGTCAAGTCATTGAACTGGATGGATATTTTTCTTTCTAAAACATTTTCTTGTGCTTGAGTATGAAACGACACAAAGAATAAGGCCATTGCTAGAATAAGACTCGTAAAATATAAATTTGTTGGAGATGTCAACTTATGCTGGCTAATTTTAAGCAATCTACCCAAAAGAAGACGCTTTTTAGTCTTTCAAATAAATGACTTTATTTTTAATTGTTGTTTGAATATTTAGACTGTTAGATATCACTTGAAGAATGTCTTTTAGCGATTGATTTTTAAACTCTGCCGTAATGCGCTTTGCATTAAGGTCAGAATTAACCAATACAATTTTCTGATGAAAGGCACTTGTTAGATCAACCGCCACTTGAGAAAGTGGGGCATTGTTGAAATTAAAATTATGATCGACGTATGCCTTGTAATTTTGGTTGTCTATGGTGGTTTTTTGAACTTTGTTAATGGATGGAAGATATGCGGCAGCTTCACCAGCGCGCAAATCAATTAAACTTTTATTTTCAATTTTAAGCTCCACCCGTCCAGCGTTTACGCTAACAATAAGCTGATTTTTATCCAATTTCATGTTAAATGCAGTCCCAATGTCTGCTATGGTTAAATCTTTATAGGTGATCGTAAAAGGTTTAGATTTGTTGTGAACAACTTCTAAAAAACATTCTCCTCGAATTAACGTTAAACTCCTGTTGTTTTCAAATTTTTTTTTGGAATAGGTAATCAATGTATTGCCATTTAAAGTTATGGTGGATTTATCGGGCAAAATAAAGCTTTTAGATTCGAGCGCAGAAGTTTCTATTTTAACGTTGTCCATCCCATAGCTAACATAGAAAATAGCAGCACAAACCACAAAAAAACAGGCGGCCATAGCAATAAATTTTAGCACTAAGTTTTTTCTTGCTTTTACTTTTTGGCTAATCTCATGTTGCATTAGCTTTTTATTTAGATGCAACAGCGAATGCTCTACATCCAGTTTTTGATATACACTATAAAGATTAAGTTGAGTATCCACATGTGATATTTCCTTATACAATAAATTATTGGCTCCATTTAACGACCTCCATTCTTGTAACTCTTTTTCTTCAACAGGCGAAATTGATCCCTGCTTATCTTCAAGGATTAAGGAGACATGAAAAATTTCTTCGCTTGTTAAATTAAAATCAGCCATTTGTTATGAGACAACTTAAAACTTTAAAAGTCCTATATAAAAAAAAATTACCCCGATCATTAGCACTTCGATTCCTACCCGCTCCTTCAATTTTTTGTATGCATAGGTTAAGTGATTCTTAACCGTTTTAATGGAAATCTTCAATTCGTCGGCTATTTGTTGTTGTTTTAATTTTTGAAATTTACTCATCAATAGTATTTTTCTGCATTGTTCCGGCAACTTTTCGATTGATTCCTCCAGCAAAAGCATCCTCATTTCTGCGGCTTCTGCGCGTTCATTTACAACTTCAGAAATAGCGCCAATAAAATGTTCTGTATTGTAATCGTCTATTTGTTCGTTTAATCTTTTCGTCTTTTTTATCGCATTAAGAGAGGTGTTTATGGTCGCTTTAACTAAATATCCATTTAAAGATTGATTGATTGTTAAGGTAGAGGAATGATTCCAAATTTTGATGAACACATCGTGCACAACCTCCTCAGAAATTTGCTGATTGCGCGTATACCCAAACGACAGCAAAAAAAGCTTTTTGTATTGATCTCTGTATAGTTTATCAAACACTGCCGAATCTTTAAGAGAGATCTGACGTAAAATTTGATTGTCGTTTTCTTGAGTTAAAAATGATTCACTCATCAAATTTTGTTTAATTGGCGGCTGCCATCGTTATTCTTCCCATTCCTTCTCCAACCATTTATAATGACTTTATGACAAATGTTTTTGCTTTTTGAAGCAAACATGATGTTTTGGTAACCTTATCGAAGGTCTCCGTTTCTTCTTTCATAGAACTAAATTAAATTATAATTCTGTAGATATTCTGTGCAGGAGTAAGATTCGAGCGCTTTTTTAAGCCATGTGTCAATGGATATCAGGTAGCTTCTTTAAGCACCATGCGATCTCCCGCATTGCAACTATACAAACCCACTTTAGCAGTAGTCTCATCTTCACCTGCGTAGAAGAAAAACCGCGTTCAATTTTAAAAAAAAAACACATCGACGCAGTAGACATAACAGCTGGCTTTGTTAAATAATTGTAAACAGAAGCGCTGTAATTATTAGCCAACAGGGTAAATGTTAATTCGGTATTAAGTCTTGGTTAAGTTTTTTTTATACGGTCAAAAAATCAGAATCCCTACAGAATCTTCAAGAACTTTTGCATAAAAAAAGCTCAGTATAATGTACAAATTCTACTTCACAATTTTGATTTTTCTTTCATTCACATCCGTCTTATTTGGGCAACAAACCTTGGATTTAAGGGGTAAAGTTTATGATGAACAAACCAAAGAGCCGCTACCTGGTGCTTACATTCATTTTGATGATTTGCAGATAGGCGTACTTACAGATGCCTTTGGAGCTTACTCATTTAAGGGGTTAAAACCAGGTAAATATAAAATAAAAGTGAAGTATGTTGGCTATAAAAGATTTGAAAAAGAGATGCAATTAAACAGTAATACCTCGCCCACGCTTAACATTCCCATGGCCGATAATGCAAAGGAGTTAACTGGTATTACGGTTTTTAGTAAAGTCGATGCAGAATCAGAACTTTCATCCCGACAGGCGGAAAAGAATGCTGTTAACATAAAAAACGTAATTAGCGCCCAAACCATGGTAAGGTCGCCAGACATTAGTGCAGCCAATGCATTACAAAGGGTTTCTGCAGTTACTTTGCAAAAAAGTACAGGTTCTGACGAAGCGTTTGCCGTGATACGTGGATTAGAGCCCCGTTACAACAACACATTGATAAATGGGGTTAAAGTAGCAAGTCCAGACCCTGTATCTAGATCTATTTCTTTAAGTATTGTACCTTCTGATCTACTGCAAAGAATTGAGGTAAGCAAAACTTTAACGCCTGACATGGAAGCAGATGCGATTGGTGGAACTGTGAATTTGGTTTTTAAGGATGCTCCAAGCTACGAGTATTTTAAAGCAAGCGCATCTGCTGGTTACGATGCGCTATTTTTCGACCGGCGCTACAGCACATTCGATCAACGCGCAGTTCAACAGAAAAGCGTATCCGATCGATTTGGGGTAAACTATAAAGCAAGTCCGGGTAATTTCTCTCGTTCAAATTTAGCTTTCGGTGATAAAACGGCGCCCGTAACATCTTTAGCAAGCTTTACTTATGGAAGGCGAGCTTTAAACAAAAAATTAGGATTTATCGTGTCAGACAGTTATCAGAACCAGTTTTACGGCAGTAACTCTCAATTTAATATTGCACAGTTAGATACTAGACCGAATAAAGGTTTTCAGCCAATTATATCTGACATAGCGAACAGAACCTATTCCACTCAGCAACTAAATAATGGACTTTCCGCTCACTTAGATTATAAATTTAACGAAAAGAACAAACTGGCGCTAGATAATATCTTCCTGTATACAAAACTAAATCAAACTAGATTAAGTGTAGATACCTCCATTGTTGGTGGCAATGGTGGTCGTTTAGGGCCGGGGACAGGAACCGTGTTCGACGACAACAGGTCGTCTGTTCAAAATCAATATGCAGAAAATCTTAAACTAAGTGGAGAACATGTGTTAAGCCAACATTTTAAATTAGATTGGGCAGGCGTCTATTCGAACGCAAAACAAGATGCCCCCGATCGGGCAGTAATTTCTACCAATCATTTGGTTAATCCAGATTTTTCCTCAACGCCAGATTTTTTATACAATATTTCTAGGATTTGGGATAGGAGTAGAAATCGGGACGTGACCGCATTGGGCAATGTTGCCTACAAAACAACGCTAAGTGCGAATACATCTTTAGAGCTAAAGGCGGGTGGCTTATACCGACATAGTACAAGATACAACCTGCAAAACCAATATACGTTGAAACCACTTGCGGGGAATGGGGGTGAAAAAACACCATTTAAAGATGTTTATAGCTCAGAATTTGTCGTTTATGACGTCTCTGGATCTTTACAGAGCGATAAAGCCAATTATACAGCTTTCGAAGATATTGCTGCAGGATACGCGCAGTTTACTTTAGTTTCTGACAAATTTAGTGCCACCGGAGGATTGAGAACTGAAATAACAAAACAGGGCTACGACACAAATCCTGTTGTTTTAGATGTTAGGAGCAATGCACAGAAAAAGTACACGGATGTGTTACCTAGCCTACAATTAAAATACGAACTGTCTACTAAGTCGAACCTGAGAGCATCTTATTTTAAGTCCATTTCTCGCCCTGCGCTATATGAGTTGGTGCCCACGGTAACTTTTGGCGATGCAACAGATGTTACAGGCAATCCACTTGTTAAACATACTCAAGCAGACAATGTAGATTTAAGGTACGAATTTTTTCCAAAAGCGGATGAACAACTTCTTATTGGAGGGTTTTACAAAAACATTGTCAATCCTATAGAATTCGGTTTAAATGGATTGCTTGGAGGACAGCAGCAAACGAGTCCTCAAAATTATGGTACTGCGAAAGTGTATGGTGCAGAGCTGGTGTACAGCAGATTTTTTGGCGAAGTGGGCGTTTCAGGCAATTACACTTACACCCATTCTAATATTAACACTTCTAAAATATTTACATCTACAGATGCTTCTGGCGTCACTACTTCGGTAGAGCGGTTGCAAAGTAGGCCATTACAAGGTCAGACTGGGAATGTTGCAAATCTTTCGCTGTTATATAAAAATGATAAACACAAAGCATTTGTCCAACTGGCTTATTCATATACAGACAAAACTTTGGTAAGTGTGTATCCAAATTATGGGTACGATTATTATCAGCAACCACAATCATTTTTGTCCTTATCTGGAGAAAAAAAATTATACAAACATTTAACAGCAGCGGCGAAAATAAACAATATTTTAAATACACCTACAACCATTAAAATAGGCAATTTAACGCAGTCTAAAGAGGTTTATAATATGAGTTTTAATCTGGGTTTGCGTTATTCACTATAAGTTAAAAATTAAGATTATGAAGTTAAGTCATGCATTTCTATTGGTTGGATCGGCAATTATGCTCACCATTTATTCTTGCAAAAAAGAAGAAGTTACTACTTTTACTAAAATCGAAATTCCCACATCCAGTCCAATCCAACCGGGAGACATCCAAGGATTTGTTAAGGGAACGTTGCAAGCAAACCAGACCTATTACGTTACCGGCGATTTAACGATTAAAAAAGGAGACACTTTAAACGCACAGCCAGGATCAACAATCATTGTCAAAAATAATGCACAAGTAACGGTTCAAGGCGTTCTAAATTTAGTTGGTACCAAAGACCAGCCGATTTCCTTTAACTCTGATAAGAACAAGCCGGGAACATGGGGTGGCTTTCAATGCGATACTGCCCAAGCGGTCACCATTAAATGGACTAAGGTAGAAAATACAGGTGGGCCAGATGCCAGCGGAAGTGCACGCGCCACTTTAAAAGTTGTAGCTCCCATTAATGTAGCTATTGAAGACTCTTGGTTTACCAATGGCCAGGATGATATGTTTGCTATTTTTAATGGTGCGAAAGTGACTATTTTGAGAAACACCATTAGTTCTTCTGGCAGTACCGATGGGGAAGGTATGAACTTGAAGTCTGGCGTAACCGGACAGGTAGCCTACAATGTGATTTTTAGCCAAGCAGGCTCCGGAGTAAAATTAGAAACAAGCAAAACAATACCGTTCCCACAAACAGAAGTTGATGTGTATAACAATACATTTGTTTCTATTGGTTGGCGACGCGGTGCTGCAGAACCTGGTAGAGCGATTTCTGTTGGTGTAAACGCGATAGGACATATTTACAATAACATTATCGTAAACTGTTTACACGGCTTAGAGCTGTTTGATGATGGAGACATAGTGCATACGAGTTATGGAAATAATCTTTTTTATGCAACCATAGATAAATTCGCTGATCTAGGGGATCCAACCTTGAAAGTAGATATCCGTGCCGGTTTTTACCCAGTTTCCGGAATAGGCGTCCCTCAAAATACCGATTTAATTTCTAAATCAGAAGGAGATTTAAATCCCTTATTTGTGAGCTATGACGGCATTATTGCTGCACCAAATGGATTTCCGAATCTCTATAATTTTAGCTTAAAAGATGGATCTCCATGTTTCGGAACAGGTCATCCGAACTTCAGGAACAACCTAGGTAGTCGTGACATTGGTGCCTATACCCTCGATGGAAAAGGAAATCAACATTAGCATTAATTGATGTTTAATTTAAATTTTTACATCAGGCTTAAATCGCTGCCAATATTGCGAGATTTATAAGACATTACATAACAGAGCCCGGAGAAACAAAACTAAGTTGTCATCATGTTTGTTCAACTTTTCAATAGATAACAATCATCAAAATAAATTCTATACTTAAAATCAAATTACATGAATAAATTTTTTTCAATCTTCACTGTTGTCTTTACGCTCGCTGCTACTGTCACCGCTTCAAAGGCACAAGGCCAATTTATTTTAGATAAAACCATTTCGCTACCGGGAGATGGGGGCTACGATTATCTTTACGTTAATGAACCGACCAGAACACTGTTTGTATCTCACGGAACCATGGTTCATGCCATAGATTTAAAAACAGAAAAGCTAATTGGCACCATAAGCGGCATGGGCGGGGTACATGGTATCGCCATTGTTAATGAATTAAACAGAGGTTTTATTAGTGATGGAAAAGCAAATGCTGTTATTGCTTTCGACACAAAGACCTTAAAAATTATTAAATCTATACCAATTACAGGAGAAGGTCCCGACGCTATCATTTATGATCCTTTCTCGAAGAAAATATTTGCTTTCTGTGGAGACAGTAAAAATGCTTCGGTGGTTGACCCTAAAATGCTAACGCAATCAGGATCAGTAGACTTGGGAGGGGCGCCAGAGTTCGCTGTAGCCGATGGAAAAGGTTTAATTTATAACAACTTAGAAGATAAGAGCCATTTGGATATCATCAATACCAACACCTTAAAAGTCGTTAAAAACTATGATTTGCAACCTTGCGGCGGACCTACAGGATTGGCATTAGATCTTGTAAATAAAAGACTTTTTACCGTTTGCAGGGAAAATAAGGGATTAAGTATCGTAGATTTAACCAGCGGAAAAGTCATCCAAACCTTGGCAATCGGAACTGGAGTAGATGCTGTTGAGTATGATGCCGCTAAAAAGTTGGTTTTTGTTTCTAATGGCGACGGTACGGCTACTATTTTCAAACAAAAAACGGCAGATCAATATGAATTGATGCAAACCTTAACAACACAAAATAGAGCTAAAACGATGGCATTAGATCCATTGACGCACAAAATCTATTTCAGTGTGGCAACTTTCGAACCCGGAACAAGGAAAGCAGTACCTAATTCCTTTAAATTGTTGGTGTACAAATCCAAATAATACCTTTATTTGTATGAATAAAAAAAAATCTGAGAGCTGTTGTTTTCAGATTTTTTTTGCCCTTAATAATCGCCCTCGGTGTGGACCCTTTCTCCTTCCTAGATGCAAAGTGTCAATGTGTAAATGGTCATTAAAACCGGAGCGTAAATATTAGAAAATTTGGTTTTGGATATAAAATCTTAGGGGAGATAACATAGTTTTCTCCCTAGAAACTTCAGAATTGGCATTAAATTCCCATCCATTTGGAGAAAGGTAAATTCCATCTCCAAAATATGCTCCATTTATAATGATAAATTTCGGTCTTTTCAACATTGTTTGAGAAGTTTTCATATGGTTATTCTCCTTACCAGTAATGTCGTACATCAAATTTGATTTAACATAAGTCAAGTGACGAACCCGCCAAATAAGGTATTCAACGAAAAGGATAACGAACTATTCGCTCAAATAATTTTTAGGGATCATTTACGATGATCTATAGAACATCCTTCTTCAATGGAAGTTCAGACCTATCTATGTTTGGTCCCAAATTTCTAATAAAAAGATTTTGTCAAACTTCTACTAAAAGCCTACAGATTTGAAAGCTAACTTGTTGTAAAAAACGAGGTGTAATTTGGAGGATTGACAAAAAATTTAACCTCGCTTTTAACTTAATGAAATTAAGCATTGAGACACTGGTTTTTGTGATGAGTGGTATCAAATAAAATCGATTTTTATTTCTGTCAAACTAAAAAAGAAATCAACGATGAAAAATCTATTAAACAAGGTTCCTGCCGTTACTTTGGCATTTTGGATCATCAAAATTTTAGCAACCACCATTGGTGAGACTGCTGCAGATTTTCTTAACGTAAATTTAGGGCTTGGTTTGGTAAACACGTCTTATGTAATGACGGCACTGCTAATTATAGTACTTGTTGTCCAATTTAGATACCACAAATATGTCCCTTGGATTTACTGGTTGGTAGTCGTATTTATAAGTGTTATGGGTACTTTAATATCCGATAATCTGGTTGATAACCTTGGGGTTAGTTTGGTTACAACCACCGTGTGCTTTGGCGCCGGACTTATCATTGTGTTTATTGCGTGGTATGCGAGCGAAAAAACATTATCGGTTCATAAGATAACGTCTACAAGACGCGAATTTTTCTATTGGGGGGCTATTCTGTTTACCTTTGCTTTAGGTACTTCTGGCGGCGATTTATTATCAGAGCGTTTGGGCTTGGGTTATCCAATAGCGGCAAGCTTGTTCTCCGGTACCATTCTACTTATATTCTTATCGTACAAATATGTAAAGCTAAATGCGGTTCTTGCATTTTGGTTAGCCTACATACTCACACGGCCGCTAGGGGCATCAATCGGCGATCTTTTGACTCAAACACCAAAAGATGGAGGGCTCGGGGTTCCAATTGTTGTCGTAAATATTGTATTTCTTGTTGTAATCCTGAGCTTAGTGATTTATCTTTCGGTTGTCGAGGATAAGAAAGATAAGGAGTGCCTTGCAACAATTCCGGCCAAGAAAAGCCCTTAATATATTGCACCTCAAACTCGAGCATAAAAATTAGCCTTTATTGGCTGTTAAAATTATTTTATTAGTTGACTGAGTTTGGCAGCGGGTCTTCTCCATCTTTTTTAAATTCTAGTTTACCAAAGTGATAGGCAAAAGTTAATCCGAAGGAACGGAAAGGGAGTTGTCGGTAAGACGACCTCACAGAATTAACTGCAGTAATTGTGCTCTTAAGATTTATATATTTATTAAACGGATTGGTCGTTGTAAAACCAATGCTAGCCTTCTTATTAAGAAGCTGTTTTCTTATCGCAAAATTGTAAAAGAAAAATGCTGGTCTTTTTCCCTGGATATTGTTTTCTGGTGCGCTGTAAGTTCCAAATACTTCAGCACTAAAATCATGCTTAAACTCGTACGTCGCGTTTAAATTGATACGCGCTCTAAATCCGCTAATATTTGGGCCGCCGGTAAATTTATTAATGAGGGTTTGATTGGCGACATACATATTTGGGCGTACCGTTAATTTGCTTCCCAAAGGGATAGAACCCGAAATACTTATACCTTCCCTTATTTCTTGTCCAATATTTAATCGCGTATTTAGAGTTAGGTTTTTATAAGTCGAATCTCCCACCACATATTCTGGGTAAAACGTAGCGAAAGATTTAATGTCTTGGCTATTGTGTCTAAAAAATACCGCTATGTTAAGGTTGCCGCCTTTTTTGTAATTTTTATTATAACCAAGTTCGAAATTATTTCCAATTTCTGGTTTTAAATTGGGGTTTCCTGTGCTTGCATTCCGAGGATCAGATAAGTCTAGAAAAGGATTTAAATCTTCATAATCTGGTCTTTCTATCCGGTAACTGTAACTTAACTTTAGACTATTGGTATTTGCAAAGTTGTGTGCAATTACAATCGAAGGGGCGAAAGTGTTGTAGGGCTTTATGTTGATGTTTCCCACTTGTGAGTAACTTGCATCTGATAAAGTCCGCTCATACCGCAATCCAGATTTTACATCCAGGTACTTAAAAAGTTTGTAAGTGCCAGACACATACGCAGCATAAATATCCCTTTTGTAGTTTAAACTATTTGTCTGCGATAGATTTGGGATAAACATTTGCGTGTTGTTGTCTAATGAATTCACCAAAGCATCGCTGATGATGCGGTTTTTGGTGGTTTTAGCGCCTGTTTCTAAAGTGAATTTATCACTTATCGGGTAGGTGTAATCTATATTTACCTCAAATTCGTTATCCAAACCCTTATTACTGCTTTTTAAACCAGAAAAAGGATTTGAATTTAATAACGACTGTTGCTGACTAAAAGCATTAGTACTTTTCCCCAATCCTGCATTTGCCTCAATATTTAACGCTTCGTCTTCTTTTTTAAACTTTTTTTTATAGGCAAACGTCAAATCAAACGCGTGCTCATTTGAATGGCTATTTGAGTTTAATAAAGACAGTTCCCTATCGACCAGTTGACTACTTTTAAAAGTTTCAATTGTTTGGTTATTAAAGCCATTATTATCGTTGGTAAAATTATCATAACTAACAGCGGCAGTAATATTATTTTTCTTATTAATGTCCCAATCTATACCTAACCCGGTGCGTATGCCGCCTCTATTGCTTTCAGTATTGCCGTTTTGGATAAGCGTATTAGTTGTATCGGCAAAAAAAGAATTTCGATTTGTGTTATTTAAAGCAAGTGTGTTTGGTTGATTGTTGCCGTTGAAATAGGCATTGAAGCCAAAATTCCCATTTTTCGCTCCCAAATTAACCGAGCCATTATTCCTTCTCGTGCCGGCAGATAGATTCACACTTCCATTCACCCCGTATGCGTTATTTTTTTTTAGGATGATGTTGATAATGCCGGCGGTGCCGGCAGCATCATATTTAGCACCAGGACTGCTAATAACTTCAACAGACTTTATCTGGTCTGCAGGGATAGATTTTAGCGCATCTGCAACGTTACTTCCAAAAATGGTTGATGGCTTTCCGTCGATTAGAAACCTAACACCGGAGCTTCCCAAAAGCTGCACATTACCATCGATATCAACAGAAACTTGAGGGATTTTTTTTAAAATATCTACAGCAGCACCTCCTTGTGAGGTTAAATCATTTTCTACGTTGTAAACAATTTTATCGATTTTATTTTGGATAGTAGGCACCTTGCCCGTTACCGTTACGCTTTTTAGTAACTTACTCTCCGAACTTAGGAACAGGTCGCCCAGATCAACTACACTGATTACACCGTCAACCTTAATAGCTTCTATTGTTTTACGTTTATAACCAATAAAACCTATTACCATTTTATACGAGCCTCTTTTAACATTACTTAGAGTAAAGCCTCCTTTGGTATTTGTAACCACACCATCAATAGGTTTGATGTCTCCTGTTTTAAAAAGCGCGATAGAAGCGTAGTCTATCGCAGCGTGCGTAATAGAATCTTGAACAAAACCAGTGATTTTAACGGTTTTTTGGGCTTTTAGAGAGATGCTAAAAAATAGGATAACTGCAAGTAAAATGTATTTCATAAAAAAGATATAAACTTAATATTTGCAGAAATAGAATAAAATGCTGAAGTAATTTTGTAGTTAATAAGTTTGTTACAGAAGCTGTTTGTCAACTATATCTGTAAAGCGTAGCGCTAGCCAATTGTTTTACCAGGACTGGCTTTTAGATATAGCCGGATAAGTATCCATAAAAACGCCATTCCTAATAAAAAGCCACCTAAAACATCGGTAAACCAATGTGCACCTAAGTAAACTCTAGATAGTGGCACAGTCAATATCATGATCAGACAGAAGTATATAACGATATTTCGACCGCTTTTCGTTAACCATTTATGATGGTGCAAGACGAAGGCGATAAAGCCAAAAAAAACAAGGTAGAACGCCACATGACCACTTGGAAAACTTTGATGTTTCGCATCAACAATTACCCTAACAATGTCTTTTCCAGGTCTTGGTCTATTCACCAAAACTTTGATAGAATAGGTAAGCAACCCAATTAACAGGGTAGAAAAGCAAAAGTAGGCCGCCCGTCTTTTCCTTGCTAAAAAAAAGACCGTAGCACTTATCGTTACCGTTATAACGGAGCTGTACATAAGTCCAAACCAACTTACAGCCTTCATCAAAAAATCTAAGAGGGAGTTATGATGTTCTTGGACTTCTTCAGAAAACTCTAGATCCATCCGCGAGGAAGGAAAAATTAGTATGAATGCAGTGAGGACAAGAAAGCCTATTATAATAATAGCCAATATCTTGTTTGCATTTTTGCTTAAAAATTTCATGTGACGCTTATCAATAGATAAAGTAAAGCATAAATTCTGAAGACATTTTGGTTACATTTTTGAGTACAGCAAAAAATAGATAAAATTTAAAGCAGCTGTTGACCAAAAAGATTACAGCAACAAAGTTTGTTGCGTAAAAGCATTTCGCTCATGCTTGTCTGAGTTATAGCCAGAAGATATGGCAAAAGTGGCAGTTTTTCTTGCATCAGACGATTCAGCCTGGGTTACCGGGGAAAGAATTACTGTTGCTGGTGGCTTGTTGTAGTTTTGTGTTAATTAATTATAGAGAATAATCCACTTAAATTAAAAAGAATAAAGGGCCCTTGTGCCTCTTTATTCTTCTAAAATCAATGGATAATTCGAAACTTACATGGCAAATAATTACTTTGCCATCCTACTTAAACTTTAAATTTAGCGAGACAATGTTAGAAGCAAGACCTGTAGACCTGGTATAATGTCCGTACCTTAGCTCTGCGCTGTTTAATCGCTGCCAACCAAAAACCCCTTTAGGCGGAGAAAGTCTTACACCTGCGCCGTAAAAATCACTATTTAACGTCGAAAGATCATAATCACTGGTAAAATAAGTGTCGCCAACTTGGTGTTGTCCGTAAGCGGTAAAATACCTCGTGCCTTGCTGATTGTTGTACCGGTAAAACGGACTAATGGAAAAAAATGAATTAACTTTGACCGGTATTTCCAACTCTGCAGTGTGTGCCCTGATTCCCCAATTATCCATATAATATCGGTAAAAAGCACGCACAATAAATCGGTCATCTAGAAAATAATTCATCCTGATTCCTATAGGCAGCTTATAGCGCTTATCAGGCAGTGTTTCGGCGCGAAGTGATCCATCGGTAAAATAATCTCTTTGGTATTTAGTCGCTAATAAACCGTGTTGATAGGAAGGCTCGATGTTAATGGACGCCTGAAAACGCTGATTGATAACCTGCGAAAGTGCGAACGATGCGCTAAATGAATTTCTCGGAGCAGTGGCATATTGCTCACCTTTCTTCCCCGCATTCCCGGTTCGCAATTCAATTGGCAAAATAACAGTCCATTGATCTAGAAACGCCTGCGCTTTAAAGTCAAACTGTGTGTTTTTATTTTTGGATAAACGAGTTAAGTTAAAAGCACCACCTACACTTTGGTAATCGAACTCTGTTGAATAAGAACCTGTAAAACCATAGGAATTGCCAGTTTGCTCATTAGAGCGTGTCCAGTTTAACGAAGGGTAAATCCTGGTATCTGCACTAGATGCAGAAGAGATGGTAGATGGATCGATCTTATCCGATGAGGCAGAGGTATAATGATCCACACCAAGCTCAAACAAAAAGGTATTTTTTTTACCAACTTTGTTAAAGTTGGATAGTTGTACGTCAAAAGTATTGGCTATATCGGTTAATTTCTCGGTACCAATTCCACCCGTAACTGCCGAGTTGTTTCCATCTTGGTTGTAGTAGGCGGAAACTAAGTTTACTTCGTCAATTTTAAGTTTTCGAGCATGGTAACTGCTATCGCTTCTACTCACTGGAGCGGTTTTACTTTGTCCGTATGCACCGAGTAAACTCAAGTACATAAAAGCCACATTAAGATATATTTTTTTCATTTAGTTTGCTAGTTACAACCACATCCACCACCACTTTTTCCACCATTCGCACCCGAGGCGCCCTCCCGATAGAGTTGAAAACTTTGCTCAAATTTCTGAACCTTCCGTGCAGATAAAATCATTTCGGCATCGTTAAGTCGGTTTTTTTGATACGGCTTTACACTTGCACAAGACGCCATTAGCGAGATGGCAGCAAGACATCCTACACTTAAAAAAATTGTTCTTTTTATTGATTTCATTTTTAATTATTTCAGATTAATGTTTTTTGAAGCAGATATCTTGTCATCGTCGTCGATAACAATGCATGCAACTTGTTGCAATTGGTTAATTAAATTAACCCCCACATTAACGCCCATGACCACTATTGGTGTGGCGAGGGCATCTGCCAACTCTGCGCTTGGGCAAATAACACTCACGCTTTTTACGCCCGTGACCGGAAGACCAGTTTTTGGATCGATGGTATGGGAATAGCGCTTGCCATCAATGGTGATAAATTTTTCATAATTTCCGGAGGTGGCAATTGCCATATTACTAATATTTAAAGACGAAAAAGGGCGACTGGTCTGATTTGGATCCGCAATTCCTACGGTCCAATTCTTGCCGTTTAATTGTTTACCCCAAGTGATTAAATCTCCCGCTGCATTTACAATTCCACTTTTTATTCCGGCTTCTTTTAATGTTTTCATAGCCATGTCTGCTGCATATCCTTTTCCAATACCGCCAAAGCCAATACGCATGCCTTTATTTTTTAAAAATACCGTTGAATTTTTTTTGTTCAGAATAACATTTCGATAATCAATTAAATCCACAGATTTTAGCGCCGTTTCCGAATCGGGCAATTTCTTCATCGTCAAGTCAAAATTCCATAGGCTTTTATCAATAGATCCATAGGTAATGTCGAATGCACCATCAGTTATTCCAGAGATTTTTAACGATCGTTCAATCAATAAAAACACTTCATTTGAAACTTTGACGGGTGTTAAACCTGCACTTTTGTTGATCAAATTGGTTTCACTTTGATCACTAAAAGTAGTAAGTAAGCGTTCAATTCGACTTACTTCTGCGATGGCTAAATCAATGGCATGATTTCCAGAATCACTGTCATCGGCAATAACGGTAAACTCAAAACGGTTGCCCATTAATTTGAGAATGCGGCTAACGGAGGAGTGACGATCTATTTCTTTAATGGCCAACCGCTGAAAGCTCTTTAACAAATTCCGCAGGACTTTCATTTGGAAGTCCATCCCAAGTTTTTAAAACTTTACCATTTTCATTAACTAGCAAAGTAAAGGGAAACTTACCGTCCATGTTGTATTTTTCGGCAAGGGCATCGTTTAACTTAACTTGATCTTTTGACAATTGATTCTTCTTTTGTCGAGGGAAATCTGCTCTAACCAACACAAGTTTTTCTTTCGCATAGTCAGAAAACTCAGCCGATTCAAGTATCTCTTTTCGAAGACGAATGCAAGGGCCGCACCAATCTGAGCCAGAAAAATTAATTAAAATAAGCTTATGTGCAGTTTTTGCCTCTGCTTCTGCCTGATTAAAATTTCCCATCCACACAAGCGGACCTATAAAACCGATAAACCAAATGAATAAAATTTTCATATATTAAGAATAAACTCTTAGAGAAGAACCCGTTTGCATGGTGTGATAAGCGACTAAAGAACGCGAAGCCGGCCCATTTGTTACATTGCCTGATTCAGAAAATGTTGCGCCGTGGTTGGGACAATAAAACCGGGCGTTTGAAGCTTGGTAGTTTAAAGGATAGCTCTCGTGCGTACAGGATCGCTGAACGGCAATATAATTACCTGCGTTGGTTTTGGCTACAATTACACCATTAGAAACCAGCGAACCGCCATTATTCAGCAAACCTGCATTTGCAGTGAGACTTAAATCAAGTGTAAAATCAACACCTGATGGGCCTGTTGTACCGACAGCCGATAAGCCGGTAGTTTTTTGACAGCCAATGCAGTTAACGAGTGCAAAAGCAGCTGCACTCATTCCAATAGCATTTAAGAAATCTTTGCGATCCATCTTTATTAAAAGTTAGGTGAAAATGTTTGTATTTAAGAACAACTCAATTTGGAATATAAGCTTGTGGATGGTTTAATCTTACTTCCAAATTAAACGAAAAAAACTGAAGACTTTCTGAAGTTTTGATGAATTAAATATTAAAATTTTTACGCCATCCAAGGAATTAGCCACAACGTAATGCTCTATTCGATTGGTTAAGTTAAAAAGTTAGGAATTCCCATCAGTTTTAAAAAGCCAAAAATGTAATCCAACTGTATTAAGTTTAAACTGGAACAAGTAATTAAATTGTGAGACTTATAGGTAAATAGCCTAGTATTCCAAAAAAAAAGGCGGATGAGGAAACATCCGCCAAGAAATGAAGTATAGATAATCTGGATATTTATTAGTCTTTTACTGCCTTAATAAATTTTCCCTCTGGCGTAAATAAATAATCTTTGCCTTTAATTTCTGCCTCGTATTCTACAGTTCCATCAGCTTTGGTAATTTTTGCAGCTTCTTTAATCTTTTCAGTCTTGAAGTTTTTGGCTAAATAAGCTTTCACAGCGGCAGGAAGCATGTCTGCTTTCATGTCCATTTCAGTTTCTTCTGCCACTCCTTTCGGGCTGTATAAAACACTCATGCTGTTTTCTTTCATCTTAAAGCTAGCCTCATATTTATTACCTTCTTTATCCCAATTGGCTTTAACACCTGGATACTCTTTTGCAAATGCGCTTTTTACAATTGTTGGGATGTTTTTTTGTGCGTAAGCACTAACCGATAATCCTAGAAAAGCGGTTAACATTAATAAGTTCGTTTTCATAATTCAAATGTAGCTCGACATTCTGTCGTAAATTTGAAGCGTATTTTCAATAAATCATTTAAATCATTGCGACAGAGAACTTCAAGTTTTCTTCAGATTTTAAATCTATCATCGTGTTTAAATTGCCAAATACAAACGTTCTGTTTTACGAATGTCAATGGCTGATCTAATAGAATTGCTAAAAATGCAAGCTGATTGCTAAAGAATAGTTAAGTTAGGGTTTTGAGCGTGTTTGCTATTGGGAGTAAAAAATTTACAACACATATAGGAATGAAATTATTGATTGTTGAAGATGAATTGCCGCTTTTACGCAGCATACAGAGTTATTTTACGGAGGAAGGGAACATTTGCGAGTATGCGACAAATTTGTTGACAGCATCAGAAAAAATTGCGCTTTATAAGTACGATTGTATTTTATTAGATCTCGGTTTGCCAGATGGCGATGGCTTAACTTTACTGAAGGAATTAAAAGCGGTAAACAACAAGGCTGGCATTCTTATTATTTCGGCTAAAAATTCTTTAGACGATAAGCTTGCCGGACTAAATCTGGGTGCTGATGATTATCTGGTTAAACCTTTTCATCTTTCTGAACTCATGGCCAGGGTGAGCGCCATTATAAGAAGAAAACATTTTGATGGGGAAAACATCATCCAGTTTAATGAGATTTATGTAAATGCTTCCGCCAAAACAGTTTCTGTTAACGACACAAGTTTAACGCTAACGAAAAAGGAATTCGATCTTTTAATTTATTTTTTAGCAAATAAAGGTAAGGTAGTAAGTAAAAATGCCATTGCCGAGCATCTGTGGGGGGATGAAATTGACGTTGTAGATAATTTCGATTTCATCTATACGCACATTAAAAACCTTAGAAAAAAACTGTTAGAAGCCGGCTCAAAAGATTACATGAACTCTATATATGGAATAGGATATAAATTTTCTATTTAATGAAACTCTCTAGAAAATACAATCAGGTAAATCTGCTCGTGTCTCTAGCAATGCTGATCATTACCGGCATTGTTTATTATGTAGTGATCAGCGTAATTTTACAGAACAAATTAGATGCAGATCTTTTGATCGAGGAACATGAAATCTTTTACTACGCCAAGAAATTTCAGGAGCTTCCGCTTAGCTCAAATTACATAGATGAAGAAATCATCTATAAAAAAATTCCTGCGATAGGGGATAAGAAAAGGTTTTTTGCTGATGCTGATATATTTAATTCAAAAGAGAACGAAACAGAACCTGCAAGAAAACTCACCACATTTTTAAAAATCAAAAATCAAAGTTATCAAGTAACCATCATCAGATCTACCGTAGAATCTGATGATTTGCTACACATTATTTTATTAATTACGCTCGGCATTACCGGAATTCTGTTGCTTAGCTCTGCCTCGATAAATCGTTTGATCTTAAATAAACTTTGGCAACCTTTTTACAAACTTTTGAGGCAGCTTAAAGATTTTAATTTAAGCAACTCGGACACTTTATCGGTTGAACCAACCACTATATCAGAATTTGAAGAGTTGGGCAGTTCGGTAAGTGAAATGGCTACAAGGGTTAACCGTGATTATAAAGAGTTAAAGTCTTTTACAGATACGGCGTCACACGAAATGAACACGCCAATTGCTGTGGTTCTTTCGAAGTTAGACCTGCTGCTCCAAACAAACCCAATTAACGAAGAGCAGAGTATGATTTTGACCGATATTTATGATGCGCTGGGTAAACTTTCTAGGTTAAATCAAACACTCTTGCTCCTTACCAAAATAGAAAACAACTTATTGCCCGATGCGCAGTCCATCAATTTAGCTGAAGTTTTGATCTCAAAACTGCGTCAGTTTGAAGGAATGCTCGAACAAAAAAATGTGACAGTTTCGACAGAATTAGTACCAAAAGAATTAATGATGAGTAGATTTTTGATGGATATTCTGTTAAATAATCTTCTAAGCAATGCAATTAAACACAATGTGCCTGCAGGTGTGGTAGAAATTTCGCTAACCGATACAACGCTTTCTATTGCCAACTCGGGACGAGATGAAGAAATTCCGGACCTATTCTTTAATAGATTTAGCAAATCTCAGTCTTCAGATGGACTGGGATTGGGTTTAGCGCTCGTTAAGCAAATCTGTGCGCTCTATCACTTTGATTTTTTATACCAGTACCAAAATGACAAACACACGATCAACATTATTTTTGAAAGCTAAGTACTACAAGTTTTCTACAGATTTTAGTTTTATTTTTGAAAAAAATTATCTATTGAAATCGATCCTATTCTCCTTCCTTCTGCTTTGCGCTGTAAGCTTCAGTTATGCTCAGCGCACTACAAATTCCCAAGTCAATTATTTAGATTCTGGCAAATTATATCAGCAAGTGACCAGGCAAAAATTTAAGGTTGCACCATTTATTCTTCCGACTGTTTTAGTAACTTATGGCTTCGTTGCTGCCAATACCACTGGCGCCCTTAACCGTTTAGATCGAAGCATTAAAGACAAATTGCAACAAGACCATCCGCATTTCGTAACTCATGTAGACGATTATTTGCAATTTGTCCCGGTCGCTGCTGTTTACGCACTAAATCTTTCCGGTGTAAAAGGCAGGCACAGTCTTGGCGATGCTAGCCTACTTTACGTAACTTCGGCAGCAATAATGGGAGGAAGCACTTTCTTGGTTAAAAAATTGCAAGGAAGGACGCGGCCAGACAATTCTGGAAACAACTCTTTTCCCTCCGGCCACACGGCTTCTGCTTTTGCATCGGCAGAATTCTTACATCAGGAATATAAAGATCAATCGCCATTTATTGCCTATTCTGGTTATCTAGTTGCATCTGCTACAGGTGTTTTGCGCCTTTACAACAATAAACATTGGTTAAGCGATACCATTGCAGGCGCCGGATTCGGTATTGCCTCTACCAAAATTGCCTATTTGGTTTACCCATATATGAAAGAAATTTTTGGTTCTAAAAAACATGAAAATATCAGTTTTATGCCGACTTATCAAGAAGGCACTCCAGGTGTGTTTTTTGCTGCTCAGTTTTAGTGCAATTGGAACAATTTTTTTTCGTCAATTAACACCTTTGGAAAATAAAAATGTCGATCACTTTTTTTAAAACATGGTTATAGTTAAAAGTTTTGCGAAAGCAACCTTATTTATGTGTTTATTGCTGTGTTGCGGATCAAAATTGTACGCGCAGACGCCCGCACTTCCTCTAAACTATTTTCTAAATCAAGCGGAACAAAACAACCCATCCTTGGCCGATTTTAGAAATCAGGTGAGATCTTTAAAGTTAGATAGCGCGCTCATTTATGCAGGGACGAAACCCCAAGTAAATGCCAATGGCATTGGCAGTTTTGCCCCAAGCATTAAGGGTTACGGTTTTGATCAAGTCATAACAAATGGACAAGCGTTAGAAGGATTGCTGCAAGTTGATTACAATCTCCTAAACGGCAATAGAACCCGCAATGCTTTAGAACGTGTAAAACTCAGCGCCGACTCAGTAAATTACGCTTCGAAATTTACCCGTTTAGATTTACAAAGGACAATAACTGAACGGTATATATTTGCGTATGCAAGCCAGCAAGAAGTAGCTTTTAACAAGGAATTGGTTAAGTTGCTTGCAAATGAAGATACGTTATTAAGAAAACTTACCAGAAGTAACATTGTTAAACAAGCTGAATATTTAACGTTTTTAGTAAGTTATCAACAGCAAAAGCTTGCCCTTGAACAAAGCATTTTAAACTTTAAGAGCGAGTTTGGAGCTTTAAATTATTTATCAGGCATAGCCGACACAGCGCTGAGGGTTTTAGATGCTCCAACTGTAGAAATTGAAAATCTTGTGGAGACACCCACGTTTTTTATTAAAAAATTTGAGGTAGATAGTTTAATAGGCATCAATCAAAAATCTTTCATCGCGCTGCGTTATACGCCAAAACTGTCTATTTACGCAAATGGAGGGTACAGTTCCTCGCTCATTTTTCAGCCCTATAAAAACTTTGGCACTAGCGTTGGTTTTACGTTGTCTATTCCGATTTATGATGGTCATCAGCGAAAGCTAGAATACAATAAAATAGACTTGAGTTTAAACACAGTGGCCAGATATAAAAACTTTTTTATAACGCAACGGAGCCAGCAGCTTAATTTAATCCGACAACAACTAGCAAGTACACAACAGCTTTTTCCACAAATTGAAAAGCAATTAAAATTTGCGAAAGGATTAATAGAGGTAGATGCAAAACTTTTGCACACTGGCGACGTAAAAATCGCTGATTTCGTTATTGCTTTAAACAATTACTTAGCCGCGCAGAATCTTTTTGTGCAAACCACTTTAAATAGATATAAATTAATAAATCAACTTAATTACTGGGGAAAATAAAATGTATAGAAATTTACACATGGTTTTGATCTTGGCTATTACGGCATCCATAGCCTCCTGCAAGCAAGGAGTTGGCGACACGACAAAAGAAAGTGCGGCTAGTGTAACACCAGTTAAGATAACAACAGTAAAAGACAGCGTATTAACTGAAACCGTTTCTCTTACTGCAGTTTCAGCCTATTTAGAAAAGAGCTTAATTAAGGCGAACATAAATGGCTACATTCAAAAAGCCACTGCGCTACCGGGGAAAAACGTAGGGGCGGGGCAGCTGTTGTTTACCATTATTACAAAAGAAGCAAGAGCTATTGGAAACGCGGTAAACAAATTGGATCCAAGTTTTAAATTCTCAGGGATTTCTTACATCCGTGCCGCTCAAAGTGGTACGATTGTGCAAGTAAATAGGCAAAAAGGAGACTATGTGCAAGACGGCGATCCTTTGGCAGCAGTGATAAATAAAAGTAGCTTGGTCTTCTTGTTAGATTTGCCTTTTGAATACAATAAAATTATCCAACAAAATAAAACAATTCAAATATTGCTACCAGATGGAGAAAAATTAAACGGCTTAATATCGGGCAGTCTTCCATCCGTAGACTCTTTGTCCCAAACACAGCGATTGATTGTTAAAGTAGGAAAAGCCGAGAACATTCCCGAAGGTTTAATTGCGAAGGTAATGCTGGTAAAAACCAACCATGCCAATGCACAGGTATTTCCAAAATCTGCCATCTTAAGCAATGAAACCGAGGACGAATTTTGGGTAATGAAGTTGATGAACGACAGCACGGCGGTAAAAATCCCGATTAAAAAAGGCATCGAAAACGGTGGGTTGATAGAAATCTTATCTCCA
The DNA here is from genome assembly GCF_054061655.1 of Pedobacter sp. UYEF25. Taxonomy (NCBI): domain Bacteria; kingdom Pseudomonadati; phylum Bacteroidota; class Sphingobacteriia; order Sphingobacteriales; family Sphingobacteriaceae; genus Pedobacter; species Pedobacter sp. UYEF25. The sequence continues at coordinate 154,566 of NZ_JBSSEL010000008.1, forward strand.
AAATTTAGCCCAGCTGATAAGGTGATTACGGTTGGAAACTACGGCTTAGCTGATACCGCTAAAATTAAGATTCAAAAATAATTTGCCATGAAAAACTTTTTTGTAACTTATAAAAGTCCTGTTCTGGCTATGTTGATTATCGTTTTAATAGGCGGTGCTTTTTCTTTCGAGCGATTACAAACTTCTCTATTTCCCGAAATTACTTTCCCGAAAATAAAAGTTATTGCCGAAGGCGAGCTACAACCTGTTGATAAAATGGTGGTGACTGTAACCCGTCCCTTAGAAAATGCAATAAAACGAATCCCTAATCTAAAACTTGTAAGAAGCACCACAAGCAGGGGAAGTACTGAACTTTCTGCTTATTTAAATGAAGGTGCCGATGTAGATTTAAGCAAGCAGCAAATCGAATCGGAAATTGCAAGTATTAACAATACTTTACCGGCCGGATTGAATGTAACAGTAGAAAAAATGAATCCCTCCATTTTACCGGTAAGCGGTTACAGTTTGGAGAGCCATGAAAAAAGCGCGATAGAGTTAAAGCAGATTGCAACTTATACGGTTAAACCATTTCTTTCGCAGGTAAAGGGGGTTTCGGAAATCCGCGTTATTGGCGGTAAAACGAAAGAGTATTGGTTAGAAATGAATTTGCAGAAAATGCAGGCGCTTGGGGTTTCTCCAGAAATGGTAAGTATGGCGTTAAGCCAGAGTAATTTTATAAAATCAAACGGTTACCTCTCTAATTATAATTTTTTATACCTCAGCATAACGGATGCCACGGTAAAGTCTACAATAGATTTAGAAAACTTAGTTGTAGAAAAACGTGGAAATCGAACCATCGCCTTAAAGGACATAGCCAAAATAGACATTCAGCCAAGCGTAGAATATACGCGTATAAATGCCAATGGAAAAGATGGTGTTTTGGTTGCAGTAATTAAACAACCCGGTGCAAATTTGATCGATCTATCGACAGAAATGGCCGCAAAAGTCAAGGCGCTTAAAGATATTTTGCCCTCTGGAGTAAGCATCAAACCTTACTATGTGCAGGCCAATTTTGTGAATGATTCCATCCAAAGCGTAAGAGACAGTTTGCTCATTGGTCTGCTCTTGGCCTTAGTTGTCGCGGTAATTTTCCTTCGATCGGCAAAGGCGAGTGCCACTATTTTAATTACCATCCCAATAACTCTTTGCCTAACCGTTATTGTGCTCGGTTTTATAAATTATTCGCTCAACATCATGACGTTGGGAGCGATTGCGGCCGCCATCGGCTTAATTATAGACGATGCCATCGTGGTGGTCGAGCAAATCCACCGCACACATGAGGAACATCCAGATGAGCCAACCGAAAGGTTACTGGGCAAAGCAATAAAGTTTCTTTTTCCAGCGATGCTTGGTTCTTCCATCAGCACCATTGTAATATTTATTCCTTTTGCATTGATGACCGGAGTTGCTGGCGCCTATTTCCACGTAATGACCAATACGATGATCATTACCTTGGTCTGTTCCTTTTTTGTTACTTGGATCGGCTTGCCGGTTATTTATCTCTTGCTTACAAAAAACAAAAAAATTGAAAATGATAAAAAAGCAGAAACGCACCACGTAGAAATAAAAAAATGGGTTCCTTATTTTATCACCCGCCCCTTTTTAAGCCTAGGATTTGTGATTGTATTGATTGTCTCTATTGTATTGATATTTCCACATTTAGAAACAGGGTTTTTGCCCGAAATGGATGAAGGAAGCATTGTGTTAGATTACAATTCGCCACCTGGAACTTCGCTAGAAGAGACAGACAGGATGTTAAAAGAAGTAGAAAAAAATCTTGTTAAAATTCCGGAGGTTCAAGCTTATAGTAGGCGCACGGGGACACAAATGGGCTTTTTCATCACCGAACCCAATCGAGGAGATTATTTGATCCAATTAAAAAAGGACCGCACAAAGACTACGGATGAGGTTATTGCCGAAATTCGAGCCCATATAGAGAAAAGCCAACCTGCCTTAACCGTAGATTTTGGGCAGGTAATAGGCGATATGCTGGGCGATTTAATGACGTCTACACAGCCGGTTGAAATTAAAGTATTTGGTAACGACCAAAAACAGTTGCAGCAATTGTCAAAACAAATAGCCAATGTTGTAGACCACGTAAAGGGCACGGCAGATGTATTCGATGGAATTTTACTGTCGGGGCCAACGGTTAACATTACACCCAATTATAACATGCTTGCTCAATTTGGTGTTAGCGTTGCTAGCTTTCAAAGTCAGGTGCAAAATGCCATGCAGGGCAATGTGGTAGGAGATTTATTTGATGGAGAAAAGTTATCGCCGATAAGGATCGTTTATCCTGGAAACAGAAACTTTGGTATTGTTGACATAAATCGACTTAAAATATTCTTGGGCAACGGTACAGCAATCCCCATAAATCAATTGGCGACCGTAACATTGGCGACAGGAAGTCCGGAGGTAGAGCGAGAAAATATTCAGAATATTGGGGTTGTTACCTCTCGGCTGGACAATAGGGATTTAGGAAGTGTGATGAGCGACATACAGGCTAATATTTCAAAATCAATTTCCATCCCAAAGGGTTACCACATTGAGTACGGGGGCGCCTTTAAAGAGCAACAACAGTCGTTTTCGGAATTGTTAACCATCTTAATCGCATCGAGTTTATTGGTGTTTACCGTAATTCTATTCCTATTTAAGGATTTTAAAATCGCTTTTATCATTTTGTTTGTTTCCCTGTTGGGTATTTCTGGGAGCTATCTGGCACTATTTTTTACAAACACCCCGCTAAATGTTGGGAGCTATACCGGGCTGATTATGATTGTCGGCATCATCGGCGAAAATTCTATTTTTACCTTCCTGCAATTTAAAGAATCTCTAATAGGGACTTCTGTGAATGAAGCCGTTACTTACGCAATCTCCACGCGTCTCCGACCAAAATTAATGACTGCACTGGGCGCGATTATTGCGTTAATGCCTTTGGCTTTGGGAATAGGAGCAGGGGCACAGTTGCATCAGCCGCTCGCAATTGCGGTGATAGGTGGTTTTATCATTGCCCTGCCGCTGCTGTTAATTGTATTGCCAACTATGATTGCCACGTTTTACAAGGATTAGAAGTTGGTTTTTGGTGATTAGCTTGAAATTCATTAAGCTTATTGATTTTAGTCTGAGGAATAATATAATTAACGGATTTCCGATCTTTAGTAGATTTATGAACCAAACGATAAAGTTTTTACAAATAGCTGCGACGCTATTGCTGTAATAAATTTAAATTTGTTTCCCTAAATCATTAAATGGCAAAGAATAGAAATACCATTCCATTAGAAAACATCTCTTTTAAAGAACGTCTTACCTCCCTAAAAAACTTACCTAATTTTTTCAAGTTGGTTTGGCAGAGTAGCCCAAGCAAAACGTTAATCAGCTTTTCATTAAGAATTTTACGCTCCGCGATGCCGGTTGCGCTACTCTATGTCGGTAAATTAATTATTGATCAGGTGGTGGCTCTAAACACAAGTTCACCATCAGGCGATTTGCACCATTTGTGGGAGCTAGTAGCCTTAGAGCTTGCGTTAGCGTTGTTAACAGATGGATTAAATAGGATGATTAACTTGACAGATAGCTTGCTTGGAGATCTATTTTCCAATTATACATCCGTACGTATTATGGAACACGCGGCCACCCTCGACTTAGATCAATTCGAAGATTCTGTTTTTTATGATAAATTAGAAAGAGCCAGACAGCAGACTGTTGGCAGAACGGTTTTGCTCTCGCAGGTGATGAGCCAGATTCAGGATTTTATCTCTATGGCATTTTTACTCACTGCGCTGATTGCTTTTAATCCTTGGTTGATCCTACTTTTATTACTTGCTATTATTCCCTCATTTTTAGGAGAATCTTACTTCAACAGTAAAAATTATGCGCTTTCGCGGAGTCAGACTCCTGAGCGTAGGGAACTAGATTACCTTCGTTATTTGGGCGCAAGCGATGAAACAGCAAAGGAAGTGAAGATTTTCGGCCTCGCAGACTTCATAATAAGTCACTTTAAAAAACTCTCGGATAAATTTTATCACGACAATAGTAAGCTCGCCATTCGCCGCTCCGTTTGGGGTACGTTCTTCTCTATTTTAGGTACCATGGGATATTATGCAGCCTACGGATTTATTATTTATGAGACGGCTACAGGGAAATCTACCGTCGGCAGCCTAACTTTTCTCGCCGGCTCATTCCGCCAGCTTAGCGGATTAATGGAAACCATGCTTTCTCGATTTACAATGGTTTCTCAAGGTGCAATCTACCTCAATGATTTTATCGATTTTTTTGAGATTAAGCCAAAAATTACCAAGCCAAAAAATGCACTACCTTTTCCAAATCCTATTCAATCTGGATTTGTATTTGAGAACGTCGGTTTTCAGTACCGAAATACAGATAGATGGGCAAATAGGAATTTAAGCTTTCAACTTAGCCCAGGAGAAAAACTAGCTTTGGTCGGAGAAAATGGCGCTGGAAAAACGACACTTGTAAAGCTATTGGCCAGATTGTACGATCCAACCGAAGGACGTATCTTATTAGATGGTAAAGATTTAAAAAATTATGATTTAGAGGATCTTCGACACAATCTCGGAATCATATTTCAGGATTATATCCGATACCAAATGACCTTTTATCAAAATATTGCGGTAGGAAATATAAAAGAGATTGAAAATGAGCAACTTGTTACGAGAGCAGCAGAAGAGAGTCTGGCTGATCAACTTGCATTAAAACTTCCGGGTGCCTACCAGCAATGGCTTGGAAGAAAATTTAACGATGGCGTAGAATTGTCTGGTGGAGAATGGCAAAAAGTAGCCTTGGCAAGGGCGTATATGAAGGATGCTCAAGTTTTGATATTGGATGAACCAACTGCTGCATTGGATGCCCGAGCAGAATATGAGGTTTTTCAAAGGTTTGCCCAACTTACCAAAGGAAAATCTGCTGTCCTGATTTCACATCGTTTCTCTACCGCCCGGCTCGCCGACAGGATATTGGTTTTGGAAGATGGAAAACTTTTAGAATCAGGTACCCATCAGCAGTTGCTCAAGGCCAAGGGAAAATATGCCGAACTGTTCGAACTTCAGGCAATGGGATACCAATAGAAATCCTGACGGAGTTTTTGAAAATGCCCCTATGTAATTTGTTTGCATCAAATTCACAAAGGAAATGAAATGCTTCTTTTTGCTGTGCGATGATCAGAAAAATTTTTAACACTTGGTGGATTCTTTTTTTATCCTAACAACTTTAAAGCAAGCATAAATCGATAATGCAAAGGAAACAAAATTCATTATTGTGTTTTCTCTTATGATAGTTAAATTGCTTTTAAGACCTCCGCAATTTTTTTAAATGCAATTGCGAGTTGATTCTCGACCGTTTTTGTGGAAATATTTAGTAATGCCGCGGCTTCCTTATATTTAAGTCCATCAACTTTTATCAGCTTAAAAATTAATTTGCAGCGCACAGGAAGGTTGTTTATTAAGGCATTAAGGTGTTTAATCTGCTCTTTTTTTATCAAAATACTTTCCGGATCGACGGATAGGTAGCTGCTTCTATCGTATAAAGTTTCAACATCAATCCGCTTTAATTTATCCTGATTGCGAAGATAATTGATGGACAGGTTTTTAACAGATACATACAAATAAGTGTTAAGATTGGTAATTTCATCAAAAGTGTTGCGCCGCTTCCATAAATTAAGCAACACATCATCAACAATTTCTTCGGCAGCCTCATTACATTGAACCAATGATATCGCAAATCGATACAATTTCACAAAATACTGCTTATAAATGTCTTTAAACACCTTTTCATCTTTAAGTATGGCCAGATAAAAACTATTTTGAAGAACTACTTGCATATTTGGTATTGCAGAGATGATTAGAATCTAATTAAAGGTATAAATTTTTTAACCATAAAATAACCAACAAAACCAAAAGGATTTTTTTTTTCGTTTTGGGGGTATTTTTTAAAAACGGTGTCTTGTTAGTATATGAATCCTGAGGATAGAATTTGGCTGTTAATTTCACGTGCTATTGCTGGCGACCTTTCGCCCGCTGAGCTACAGGAAATGGAACAGCATTTCTTGTTGTATCCCGAATTACGGATCATTCATGGAAATCTACACAGGTTGCGCGTCAACGTGCCTGCTTTTCATTCGGTCGAAGAGCGTCGAGCGATGGAGCGGGGCCTGGTAAGGTTCGATAACCTAATTTTAAAAGAGGGGACTTATGCCGAAAATCTGATGTTTGAGCATTCTACCATTCAGCCCTTGCGCCGTAACCAAAGGAGGAATTGGATGGTTGCGGCATCTATAATATCCCTTTTAATTATTGGTGCACTTTCCTTCCAATATAAAGTAGGATTAAATCCTTTAAAACAGCAAGAATTGAGTACCCTTTATGGCAAGCGTAACCATACTATTTTACCAGATGGTTCAAAGGTTTGGCTAAATGCTGGTTCGTCGATTAACTATACCAGCGGCATATTCGGTAGCGGTAAAAGAGAAGTTACGCTAGTCGGAGAAGCTTATTTTGACGTAAAACACGATTCCGCGCATCCATTTGTGGTGCATGCTGGTAAGCTTAACATAGCAGTTCTGGGTACCGCCTTCAATGTAAAGGCCTATGCAAATGAAAATTTTGCTGAAACTACCCTTATTAGAGGAAAGGTCTCTTTATCTGTTGACGGCATTAGTGGTAGCGCATTGGTGTTGCATCCAAACGAAAAGGCAACCATTCGGACAGATAATTTTGTTGTGCTAAAGACGCTGGTAAGTAACCGGAAAGTCGAAATCGATTCTCTATCTAAATCGAAACAAACAGTAACAGATTTACCATCTGTACCCGAAGACGTTACTGAAACTGCTTGGATAGCCAATAAGCTAAGTTTTAAAAAAGAAAGTTTTGCCAATCTAGCAAAACAGTTGGAGCGTTGGTACGATGTAACCATAGTGTTTAACAATGAAAAATATGTCAATAAGGAGTTTACAGGAGCCTTTAAAGGTCAGGACATTGATGAAGTAATGCGGGCGTTGCAATTGATACAACCTTTTAATTATAAGAAAACAAATAATCAAATACACATTTGGTAGTTGCCATTGTAACTTATCAAAACAATTAAGAAAGGATATCTTTTATGACTTAGAAAATAACATTCCGAATTTTTTAGCTCAAATACAAAAGGAAGTGCTGACACACTTCCCCCATTGTTGAGTCTATTCCAATTAACCTAATTTCTGGCTGGATCTCAGGCTTTTCTTAGAATTTTATTAACCACAACTTACCAAAAGTATGAAAAAAACTCTTAGTTCTTTCATCGAGCGTTCTATTGTCAAAAAAATACTATTATACGTGAAATTTACATTTGCAATAATCCTGGTCACGTTGCTACATGCTTCTGCAAGTGTGCACTCACAGGAAAAAATGAATATGAATGTCAAGGACGTTAGTTTCGAGAAGTTTATCGACCTCTTGGACAAAAAAAGTAGTTACACCTTCTTATACAACAACTTAGCCATCCCAACTCAAACCATTACTGTTAATTTAAGGGATAAAAGTATCTTGCAAATACTTGATGCGGCCATGTTAAATACGGATCTGTCTTATAAAGTTTTATCGTCTAAACTTATTGTCATCACCTTAAAATCTGCGCCACAGATTGTAGATGTAGAGGTTTTAGGAAAAGTGCTTGATGAAAAGGGCGAACCCTTACCCGGTGCTACTGTTGGGATAGTGGGTGGAAAAACACTTGCGCTTACCGATGTTTATGGCAATTTTAAAGTATCGATACCAGATGGCGCTAAATTGCTGATTTCGTATATCGGCTATCAGCAGCAAGAGATTGAAGTCTCGGGTAAAAATCCAATTACTGTTGTCTTAAAGGAACTTGCTGGGAGCCTTAATGAGGTAGTTGTTACCGGGTATGGTACGCAGCGAAAGCGGGACTTAACGGGTGCGGTTTCGATCATAAACAGTAAAGACATCAATGCAATCCCTGTTGGCGGTGTAGATCAAATTATCCAGGGGAAAGCAGCAGGAGTCTCGGTAACTCAAAACAATGGCGCACCAGGTGGCAACATCGCAGTTCACATCCGTGGACTCGGAACCATCAATGGTACTAATCCTTTATATATCGTGGATGGCGTGCCGACTACAGATGGCATAAACGAAATTGCCCCAGACGATGTTGAAAGTATCAACATACTTAAGGATGCATCTTCTGCCGCTATATATGGCGCACGTGCTGCCGGTGGTGTGGTTATTATCACCACCAAACATGGCGTCTCTGGAAAAGCTAAATTAAGTGTGAACGCATATACTGGCATACAGTCGGCACAAAATCTGATCAAGATGGCCAATACCTCCCAGTATGTAAGTGCATACAATACTGCTGCAACAAACGACGGGCGACCATTAATAACTGATAGTTTGGCGAAAACGTTGTCAGATGTAAACTGGTTAAAGGCAGTGCTTAAACCCGCTTCAGTTAATAATGTAAACCTTTCTATTACTGGCGGGAATGATGCAACCACCTACGCGGTATCAGGCAATGTGTTTGATCAAGACGGTCTAGTAAAAAATTCATCATTTGCTAGATATAATTTTAGAACAGCTGTTACAAGTAAGGTAACCAGTTACCTTACGCTTGGTACCAACATCAACTTGGCCTATGAAAAAACGAAAATAGTTGGTTCATCTGGTGATGGTTTTTCCGGCGCGGCAGCCAGTGTGGTGCGTTACGCGTTGTTTCGTACCTCTGGAACACCTGTTTATGGACCGAACGGCCAGTTTGTAGATTTGCCCAAGCAGGATCCGACCTTAGGAAACTTTTTAGGCGATGGTGTAAATCCTGCGCAACAAGCAGACAATACATCCAACAACAACTACAACTACACTGTTTTAGGGAACGTATTTGCAGAAATAGTGCCTATCAAGAATTTAAAGGTTAGAACCGATCTCGGACTTAACCTTATCCAGACAGATTATAAGCAGTTTTTCGCTACCTACGGGGCAGATCGTTCCTTTAATTCTCCAAGTTCGCTGGCACAATCTCACAACAATAATTTAAACTATAATTGGACAAATACCGCGACCTACGATCTGGATTTTAATAAAAACAGATTTACCTTTTTGCTTGGAACAGAGATTATTAAAAATGACCAGCAAGGCCTTGGCGCTTCTCGTACTAATTTCATTAACCAGTCGCCAAATTTCCAATACCTAGATAATGGATCAATATTGGGCGAGCAAAATGGTGGTGGTGAATCTAATTTCTCACTTTCATCGTTATTTGGCCGGATAAACTATCAGTATAACGATAAATATCTCGCAAGTTTCAATTATCGGCGCGATGGATCCTCAAAGCTCGACCCAAATAATAATGCCCAGTCGGTTTTCTCTGGTTCCTTGGGTTGGAGGTTAGATCAAGAAGATTTTATCAAAGCCATTAAGCCAATCTCAACGTTAAAACTTAGATTCGACATAGGCCAAGCAGGTAATGAGCAGGGTTTGAGTACAGCGCCATATGTATCTACTTTATCTGGCAATAATTATTATCCTTTCAACGGTACTACCAATCAGGGTTACACCATTAACGCAATTGGCAATCCAAATATTCGATGGGAAATAAGCAATCAGGAAGATATAGGATTGGACATGGGTTTCTTAAATAATTCCCTTATGGTTACGGCAGACTATTACGTTAAAAATACCAATAACGTATTGTTGCCTGTACAGTTACCGAGTAGCGCAGGCCAGGCTTCCGCCCCAGTTATTAATGCTGGTAAAGTACGAGATCAGGGGTTTGAACTTGAAGTGAGCTACCGTAAAACGCTCGACAAAGATTGGAGTTTTGGCATAAGTGGTAATTTCGCTACCCTCAAGAATGATGTCGTATCCCTCGCAGGAAATCCTCCCATAGCGGCCGGCAGAATTGATAACAATTATTTTGCGACATTAACACAGGTTGGAAAACCAATTGGATCGTTTTATTTATTACAGCAAGAAGGGATTTTCCAAAATGCACAACAAGTATTTACCCATGCTTACCAAGGGCCTAATATTAAGCCAGGCGATGTAATGTTTAAGGACATCAACGGAGATGGAGTGATTGATAACAATGACAGAACTTTTGTGGGCAGTCCAATTCCAAAATTTACTTATGGTGCAACGGGCGATTTATCTTATCAAAACTTTGATTTGAGCTTGTTTTTTCAAGGGGTTTATGGCAACAAGCTCTACGATCAAATAAATACCGATATCGAAGGTTTTTACCGTCCTTTTAACCTAACCCAAGCGGCAGCTACACAGGCTTGGCACGGTGAGGGGACTAGCAATACCTATCCAATATTGTCGTGGACAGATGCGACAAACAATAAGCAACCTTCAACTCGATTTTTGGAAAACGGATCATATTTAAGATTGAAAAATGTGCAAATTGGTTACAAACTTGGTAAAAGTGTATTAAAAGCAATCGGACTATCCTCTGTAAGGATTTATGCAAGTGGGCAAAACTTGCTTACATTCACCAAATATAAAGGGTTGGATCCTGAGCAATATACCAATAGCAATAATGCCGGGGATGGGGTAAGAGCAGTGGGAATCGACTGGGGAACTTATCCTTCGGCACGTACCATTACGGCAGGTATTAACGCAAATTTCTAACAGTTTAATTCTAGACAGATGAAAGCAAAGCACTTTATATTCTACAGCATACTCGTCCTATTATTTACATTTTCGGGTTGCAAAAAAATTCTCGATCAGCCGCTTCGCGGGCAATATGTAACCACAAATTTTTTCACAAATGACGCAAATACCGTCCTCGCGGTAAATGCTTGTTACAGCTCATTAACCTTTACCGATGCCTCCTCTAATGCGATATGGGTTTTGGGCGATGTGGCATCAGATGATGCAATTAAAGGCGGTAGCGCTGGCGACCAGGCAGATTTTCAATCCATTGGCGATTTTAACATCAATCCCAACAATTCTGCCGTTGAAGCAGTATGGAAAAGGTATTATCAGGGAGTTTTTACCTGTAACGTTGTTACTGATGGCTTAAGCACTGACAATACCGCTATTTCTACAACTGTAAAAGCACAAGCAATTGCGCAGGCACAGTTTTTACGTGCTTACTATTATTTTAATTTAACAGCAGCCTATGGAAATATTCCGTTGCATCTTAAAGTGGAGACTCCTGCTGAAGCACAGAAACCAGTTTCTACACAGGCAGAAATTTATGCTCAAATAGAAATAGATCTTACCGCCGCTATCGCCACCTTGCCAACCACTTGGACTGGCGCAGATCGAGGCCGCGCGACAAAAGGAGCTGCAATGGCATTGTTAGCTAAAACTTACCTTTTTGAACAGAAATGGGCACTTGCTGCTTCAACTGCAAAGGCTGTTGACGATTCTGGTAATTACAGTTTGCTGCCTGTGTTCGCCGATAATTTCAGAGCCTCTACTAAAAATAATGCCGAAGCAGTATTTTCGGTTCAACATCAATCTGGGCTGGTGCCCTTTCAAGGAAATAATCTTAACGTTTGGTTTGCGCCTCGACCACTTAACGGTTACGGTTTTTATTATCCTACACAAAGCTTGGTAGATAATTTCGAAAAATCACCTTCTGGTGTGGATGATCCGAGGTTAGATTACTCTATTGCCAGAACTGGGCATTCTTATTTCGATAAGGCGTTCGACCCCGCTTGGTCCTCCACCGGCTACTTAAGTAAAAAGCACAACCAACCCTTATCAGAGGTTCCTATTACTACAAAGGGCGATGGCAACCTCAATTACCAAGCCATTCGTTTTGCCGAAGTGCTACTGATAGAAGCTGAAGCATATAATGAGTTAGGCAACGGTGCCGGGGCGTTAGTGCCGTTAAACCGAGTTCGCAAACGTGCAAGAGAGAGTTTTTTATACGATACCACGTTGCCCGGATTCGGTGCGGTGCCCACAGGTTTGCTCCCCGATATCAGCACCACAAATCAAGGACAACTTCGTGACCTGATACGGAAGGAACGGAGGTCGGAATTGGCATTAGAGTTTCACAGGTTCTTTGACATTATTCGCTACGGGTCAGCTTACGCAAACGGTGTATTGAGCTACAAACCATTGTTTAATTTTAATAACAATAAGTTTTTTCCAATACCAGAGAGCGAAAGGCAAACCAATTTAAAATTAGGCTTGTAATTCATTGTAAACCATATTAACATTTGATATGAAAAAATTTAAAATTTCGATAACATTGATCATGATGATGATCGCGTTTACAGCCCTGATACAATCTTGTAAAAAAAATGCTGATAAACCCAACTACAATTCTGACAAGACAAAGTTAAGCCTTCAGATCGACAGCGCAACCGCAATTTACAGTGCGGCGATTGAAGGCAAGCAAGCTGGCGATTATACTGCCGGATCAAAAGCGGAAGTTAAAACCGCTATCAACCTTGCCGCTGCTGTTGTCACTGGCTCTTTTACTCAGCGGGAAGTAGACAATGCACTTGCTAACCTGGTGCGAGCGAAAAATGCATTTAGCACCAATCTGATTCAGGAAGTATCGCCGCAAAATTTGGTAGCTTATTGGAAGTTTAACGGAGACCCGATGGATGCAAGCGGTAACGGACATAATGGTGTACTTAAAACCAATTATGTTGGCACATCAGTAGCCAATGCCGCAGATGGGGGTACATTGCCGGTTTTAACTGCCGACAGGTATGGGACTGCTAACGGGGCTTACTTTTTTGACAAAGGAGCCTACGTGGAGATTCCTTACGATGCTTCCTTATACCCAAATAACTTTTCAATTAGCTGCTGGGTAAAGCCGGTTGCCGCAAGCAACGGGAACTATATTTTTTCGGTCGATCATTATTTTGGATACAAATTCCAGCTTCAAGGCAATAACTTCCCGTTCCTTACCGTGTCAACCGATGCAGGAATCCACGATGTTGATGACAACCCAGGTTCCGTAGCATTAAATGCTTGGAGTCAGGTAGTGGCTTCCTTTACCAATGGTGCCATCACTTTTTACATCAATGGTAAATTGATAAAATCGGTTGCGGTCGCAGGGAATCTTGCACCGCCAAAAACCATTGTCAATGTGTGCATCGGAAACGAACTCCCTAAAACTGCTTACAGCCTCACAGACACTTCAAGTCCTAACTATTTTTATGGTGCGAGCTACTTCATGGGTTCTTTAGACGAAATTCGCCTATACAATAAGGTGCTGAGCGCATCCGAAGTAAATTCTCTATATGTAATGGAAAGCCCGAACTAATGAAAAAATACACCATCCTTATATCAATAGTGGCTGCGCTTGGTGGGCTATTATTTGGTTTTGATACTGCGGTAATTGCAGGAGCTTTACAATACCTTAAACCATTATTCCAGCTTAATGATGCGCAGATAGGATTAGTAGTTGCTGCGGCATCACTTGGCTGTATCCCGGGCGCGTTGTTCGCTGGTAGGCTTGCAGATAGATTTGGGCGTAAACGTCTAATGATCGTTACTTCTATTTTATATATAATTGCCGCCATAGGGAGTGGTATTGCAGCAAGTTATGATCAACTGGTGATCTACAGATTGGTTGGTGGAGTGGCAATAGGAATGGCGTCTACCTTGGCACCTATTTATATCTCAGAAGTAGCTCCACCAAAATTTAGAGGTCGGCTGGGGATGCTACAACAACTTGCAATCGTCACAGGCATACTTTTGTCTTTTATTTCTAATTATCTTATTGTAAATTCACATTGGTCGGGCTTGAATAACGACAACTATTGGCGTTATATGCTTGCGGCAGCCGTTATACCATCGGTCATATTTTTTGTTTTACTCCTTTTGGTGCCAGAGAGTCCTCGATGGTTGGTTTCTAAGAGTAGGGCAGAAGAAGCAGAAAAGGTTTTCGGGAACATTTATTCTTCTGATGAAGGTGCCACGCAAGTGAAGCTGGTGGAGGATGACATTAGGTCAGAAAGTACTCCTGCTTTAGCAGATGTATTTACACCGCGTTTTAGGAAGGTGGTCATTATAGGGCTCGTGTTCGCCTCTATCGCTCAACTTACAGGAATCAACATTGTTTTTTACTATGCTCCTTTAATATTTGAGAAAACACATGTTGGAGGAAGTGTATTGTTCCAAACAGTGCTTACCGGCGTGGTTAACCTTATATTTACCTTGCTAGCCTTCCCGTTAATCGATCGGCTTGGCCGTAAAAAACTATTACTGGCGGGCTCTTGGATTATGGGCCTGTGTATGTTTGCCCTCGCGGCACTGTTTTATTTTAATTTGTTGGATAACTACCTTGTACTCATCACAATATTTGTATACATAGGCGGTTTCGCCTGTACTTGGGGCGTAGTACTATGGGTTTATGTTGCAGAAATTTTTCCAACTAAAATCAGAGGAACTGCAACATCTATTGCCGTATTTGGAAATTGGGTAGCCAATTCCATCGTATCACTCACGTTTCCGGTGATGCTTGCCGGGTTGGGAGCTGCATCTACTTTCGGGATTTATGGATTCATAAACATCAGTATGGTGCTATTTGTGAGTCGATATATTTTCGAGACTAAGGGTGTTCCACTAGAGCGTATTGAAGAACTGTACAAACAAATTTAACTATAACTTATGATCAGAAACTTTAAATCGCTTTGGATAATTGGCTTACTGCTGATTGGTGTTAACGGCTTTTCACAAACTACGATTAATAAACTTCCATCATGGGCGTTTGGCGGTTTTGTTAGGCCAGCGGGGGTAAATCCCATCATTTCGCCCGATACTTCATCAAGGTTTTTGGATCCCATAAGTAAAAAAATGGTTGCTTGGGAAGCCAATGATACTTTTAACCCTGGAGCTGCTCTAAAGAATGGCAAAATTGTAGTGCTCTACCGCGCCGAAGATCTTTATGGAATCGGAATCGGTTTTCGTACCTCCCGCCTGGGCTACGCAGAGAGTAGCGACGGACTTAATTTCAAGAGAAACGACAAGCCAGTGCTCTATCCGGCCAACGACATGGCCAAGAAATATGAGTGGCCAGGTGGTTGCGAAGATCCTCGAGTTGCTGTAACAATAAATGGCACTTATGTGGTCTTCTACACCGAATGGAATCGAGATGTGCCCCGCCTCGGCGTAGCCACATCGCGCGATCTCCTACATTGGAAAAAATTTGGTCCGATGTTTCGCACGGCATACAATGGCAAGTTCTTAAACATGGCGACGAAATCGGCTTCCATATTAACCAAGGTGGTAAATGGGAAACAAGTAATCATCAAGATAAAGGGTAAGTATTGGGTTTATTGGGGAGAACACCACGTTTATGGTGCAACGTCTACTGATCTTATAAATTGGGCGCCTGTGGTAGACAAAGATGGGAAATTGAAAGAACTGATCTCACCGAGACCAGGTTATTTCGACAGCGATCTAACAGAGTGTGGTCCCCCAGCCATTATGACAAGTAAGGGGATCATTTTATTTTACAATGGAAAGAACAAACCGGGTGAGGGACGCGATACCCGCTTTACTGCCAATTCTTATTGTGCAGGCCAGGCGTTGTTTAGCAGTAAAGATCCCTCGAAACCAATTACCCGTCTAGACCTTCCATTCTTACGCCCGCTAGCCCCCTTCGAAAAAAGTGGACAGTATGTCAACGGTACTGTATTTATTGAGGGTATGGTCTATTTTAAAAAGAAATGGTATCTCTACTACGGTTGTGCAGATTCGCGTGTTGCGGTGGCGATTTACGATCCAGCAAATCCGGCGCCTCCTGACCCCATAAACTAACGCTTTTTATTGACGTCTTAATTAAACAAGGCTCCTCTTATTGGGTAGCTTTGTTTAGTTAAATGCTATAGCGATGAAGTTTATTCCTATCCAAAAGATCTAAGATGATGACTGCAACATCTGCTTGGTTTGCTTTTAATGGTGGGTTTATGAGATTTTAGTTAAAGGGTTGTTCCACTGGCAGCCGTTTTCGCCATGTCAACCATTGTCTGCTATCTGTTGCTGTAGACCACAGCCTTATAGCGTGCCTTCTTGATAAATTACGTACCAACTTGAATACCCATTTTTGGCGTTATTTTTTTTTGCCTACACTCTTATCGTTTAAGAAAAGCTCCCCTTCTTGGACATCGCTGTGAAGCCAAACTGGAATCGCTTGACCTTCTTTTCCTTTCCAACTCTAATGCGGAAAAATATGGATGGTTGGTGTTTCTGTCCACCACGACTTCAGGTATTAATAATAATCTTTTGGGAAATCACATAAATCTATCCTACCGAAACGACACGGAACCGGAAGCCATCCAAATGGTGTTGGTTCTCCTCTAAAATCAAATCTTTCCCATTTAAACACACCACCTAGGTAGGAGCGCTTGGGGTAAATATTTTCCAACCTTCTTCTAAACTCAAAAAGTTGTCGTTTTGGGCGCTATCATATTTGGCAGCCTAATGTCTAGCAGTTCATCGTTTACAGGGAACTTTAAGCTTTGCATAAAAAGCCTAATATTTTTTACGATTTTATCCTCTATAGGATTGTAGCTGTTTACGCCGTTCATACACACTATCCACCGTTTCATACTTGGGCCTTCAAAAATATGGTTGATGTAATCGTCTATGAAGCTGATGATATCTTGCGGATTGTGCTTAAATAGGTTGAAGTCGTGTCCATATGACCGATTTAATCCAGATAACGTCCCAAATAACATAAAGCCCTCAGCATCTTTATAGATGGTGTTTACTTGGTTGTGCGATAAGCCTTTACCAAAATCTATATAAGGAAGATATTAGTTTTGTGGTTGGCCCTGCGCTACAGGAAAAAAGCAAAGTGCCACGCATAAAAACGCTAATAAATACCTAATAAAAGTTTATAGAGGGTTAGGTTATAACGGATCGGCAAATTACCTAAAATTTTTAGGCGCTTGAGATCAATTTGGAGAAGCGTATTAGTATCACCGTTCCAGGGAATGGTTGGGAAAGCGACCCTGCCGAAACATCAATTTAGCTCTTTTTGATCAGCGATTTTTTAACGCACGTGGAGGTGGTGCGGATGTGAAATGCGAGCGTTTCAAACCACCTCTATTTGAATCATACAATGGAGGGTAGAGGTTAAAAGGATTGCAATCGACTGATAAGACTATGCTCAAAATTGTATTTATCGCTCAGGCGGTGTTCGACTCAAGCGCCAAGCAAAAAGTCCCCCTGCTTTTGCTCCACGTTGGCAGGTGTTGGTTGTTTTAACAGGTGATCGCTGTCTCCACATTTCAATTTACCGGCTAAAATATTGCGCTTCCAACCGCCCTTGAGATCGCAATTTACCGGGTGTAAGACGGATGTTGGATGGACATTTGACGCAACTACGACATTGAGATCCGATTAACATCCGAATTGCATTCGTTTTAGGTTTGTTAAAGTCCCGATTTATAATTAACTTGTTTGTAATCAGTTTATTAAATAGATCTAATTATGGCGATTTTAAAAAATGGCATCAATGGTGCCTTTAGCGGTAAAGTGGGAAGCGTATATGGCTACGAGCGTTTTGGGCAAGCCTGCATTAGGGGCGCACGGAAGCCGAGCGCAAAAAACAAAGAGGGATCGGTGAAGCAACAGTTGTCGAGAAGTAAATTTAACAGGGCACAGGAGTTCTTGACCCACATCCTTCATTTTGTGCGCATTGGGTTTAACATAGAAAGTAAGAAGCGGCAGATGACTGCGCACAACCTGGCCAAATCCTACTTGTTAACTATCGGTTTTGATGAAGATGGGCTAATGGACTGTTCGAAAGTGTTGGTAAGCGCTGGAACTTTGATGGGGGCTGCCAACCCGGTGGTTTTAGTGAGTGATGAAGGTTTTCATGTACGCTGGGACACCGAGGGATATGAGGTATGGGAGCGAAATTCAGACCAAGTGATGTTACTCGCGTATATACCCGGTACAGCCTATCAAGAAACCATAACCAGTGGTGCCAAATGGAAAATGGGTAAGGAAACTTTGGCCATGGATGCTTCGTGGCTCGGAAAATCCTTTCATATCTGGATGGCGTTCATCGCTGAAGACCGTCAGAACATTTCTACAAGCCAATATTTAGGGGAGCATAGGTTCGGCACAGCGTATTAGTGTTTTGCATGCGTACCAATAAGGTTGTGTCTGCTGAAAAACTTACTCGAATTGAGATTTATGGAAGGGTTGGAACAGCCATTAGGTATATTCAACAACTGTTGGGCCACAGCAGTGGCCGTACCGGCATTGGATCTAGCACACTTTGTGTGGCCTATGCCCAAGACAAAGTGGGAATTATGACATTTGTTAATGATAATCTTAGTCACGACAACATATCAATTCTAAGCGATAATATTAAAGTTGCCACAATGGAATGATGAATTATTTAGTTACTTAAGTTTCCTTTTTTAAATTCTTGAAAGGGTTCAGCTGCACTGATTAAATTGATTGTAACATTCCATATAGTGTGGTATCTAACCCGGCATAAAAAGAAGGCAATTGTATCAGCCAGTGAATGTAATAATGTTTGAGGAAATATATAACCGCTACGCTTCGCAAATATTCAGGGTTTGTCTAGGATACACAAATGACGCTGATCAGGCTAAAGATCTAGTGCAGGAAACTTTTATCTCCGTGTGGAAAAATCTGCCTAGCTTCCGTTACCAGTCAGAGATCAGTACATGGATATTCAGGATCGCCACCAATAACTGCCTGCGTGCTCTAGAAGTTGCGAAGCGAATGCCCACTGCAGAACTTCCTTATAATTTAGCCGAAACAGTCGAGGAGTCGTCGGAGGAAAAACTTAAAATGTTATACAGTTATATTTCAGAACTGGAAGAAACAGACCGCATCATCATCTCGCTGGAATTGGAGGGTTTGCCGCAGGCAGAAATTGCTGCAGTTGTAGGGCTGAGCAACGGAAATGTAAGAGTAAAAATTCATAGAATAAAAGAAAAATTAACTCAAAAATTTCAAGCGAATGGACAATTTAGATGATTTGAAAGCTGTATGGCACACCGCAAAAACTGATAGATTGCTTACTGCAAAGGAAATGGTAAAATTAATAAGCACATTTCGAAATCAGAAGCTCAGAAACAAATGGTTAATGATTGTTTCATGCCTACTATTCTCAAGCTTGATAATTGCCGTTCTATTATTTGTCAATTTTAGGCTGATTACGACTTATATAGGTGGTGGATTAATGGTTACATCAGGACTTTTAGTTGCTGCCACGAATATGAGATCCCTCAAACGTTTTAAACAACTTGACAACTGTAGTAATCTGGAATTTATTGAGTTCATTGAGCAAACCCGTCAGAACCAGAAGTACTATTATAAGAAAACAATGGTTAGCGTAGTTGCGCTATGCTCGGTTGGCTGGCTGATGTACGTATACGAGCTTATTTCAAAGTATCCTATTTGGCTTTTCCCTACTTACACTGTAGCAGTTATCTATCTGGCTGTTTTATGGTTTGTAATACGCCCACGGTCGTTTAATAAAGATGCCGCTAAGTTAGAGGCTACTCGTAAAAAAATGGAAACTATATCAAAACAACTTAAAAACATATAAATATGAAACGTCACACCATTCCCAAATCTGCAAAGGCTTACCTAATCATCGGATTAATGTTCACAAGCCTTACGCCAATTTTCAGCCGATATTATCCAATACCTGATCTATTTAAAGGATTTATAACGGGCTTAGGACTCGCTCTTGAGGTTATTGCAATAATTAAACTTCAGCGAATTAGAAAAGATGGTATTTGCAAGGCATCTAATACTCAAGAGTCTTATTAATTTTTTTTCTGCGGGAAAAGGAGGTTGATTATCCATATTACATTCACTATTCCCTGGGGTTCCTAAGATTGTCCAATTTTCAATTTCCGGTATTCGCCGTGTAACGGTAAATTTCTTTCTGGTAAACAAAAAAGCGTAACTTGGTTTATATAAAGATTTTTAGACATGAAAAATAAAGTGTACCTGTTATTCATATCGATTGCTGTATTATCCTGCAAAAAGAAAAATGATCCAGAGCCAATACCCGAATCGTTTCCCTCTGTGGTTACAGGAAAACTTTATGGCACTTCCTTCACTACAAAAGTATCAATGCATAAAAACACGAATTTCTATTACGATGATTACAAAGTAGAAGATTTGTTTAACATCTATCTTTCTGCTGACGGGACGAAAAGCTGTACAAATGAAAATAAGGAGTTTTCAGTAAGATTTACTGTACCTAGAAAGGTTGGCATTTATACCTACATTCCCTTACTTGTCAAAGACCCTAACGATCCTACCGGTAATGATGGATTTTTAATTTATTCATCAAGCTCAATGGTGGAGATAACTGCAATAACGGCAGAAAAAATAACCGGAAAGGCAACTCTTATTGACAATAAATTGAACACAAATACATCCATAAAAGGAAATTTTGAAGCGAGTATCTGTAAATAGCTTACACCTTAGCTTCTACAAATATGATTTTATTATTCCTTCTGCAACATTAGAAAAATTTCATAGTGTTCTGTGTTTGGATGTACCCGGTCCAAGTGCGGGTCTGCCTCGGCTCCGGTGGTTTTTTCATCTAATGATAGTATCCAAAAAGCTTATTTTTTTAAATGTCTTTGTTTAGCTATTACCGCAATGGGTCAAAAAGATAAAGTGCTACGAGAAACTCCTATCCTGATATCAATGGTATATTTATGTCCAGAAACAGTACTTTTTTTTCATCCGTGGGATCATTGTCTGAGTTATTTCTTATAAATTCTAACCTTTCACTCGGAACTGTAAAGTGATCTGTATTCACTTTTTCAAATGGATTTTCAAGAATCCTTTCAGAAATGAAATTGCGCATTGGGTCATCGTCAATGAGGAGAAATCTTTTTAATGCGTGGTTCATCTTATTTTAACTAGCTGAGCCCGGTCCTGTTGACCCAAAGCGAAATGTTTAGTGGAGTTTTGATCTGGTTCCTCTCGTTGCTTTTTCAGGAGGTACTTTACCGCTATTTGCTCCTTTTCTTGAAATGTGAGCAGCGCTAGCGAACATCAATGCACCTACTGCAACTATTAATAACTCTTTTTCATGCTATTTATAGAATAAGTTGTGTCCTATAACCTGCCGAAAGGGTGCGCGTTACTTATTGAGCTAATAGGATCTATTTCATGATGTGTGGATTTACTTTAAAAGGTCTCGGCCATTTTTGAGCGTGGCACGTATTTCATTCCTATAAAATCAATATCGGCGCTTTACGATTCTTTAAGGTCATTGACGTTGATTTTTTGCGCAACAAATTTCCCCATGAGTGGAGCCATATCTTCGCTCACTTTTTTATCCAATACTTTAGCATACAATTGAGTGGTGCGTGTATTGGTGTGTCTGAGCATCTTCGAAATGCTTTCGATAGGCACGCCATTCATCACAGTTACAGCAGTCCCGAAAGTCCGTTTGGCTATCCTATTGCCCAATGTTTTATTGATTCCTGAAATAGCTGCAATTTAAATGAGGTATTCGTTCATCTTTTGATTGCTGGAAATAGGTAAGGCCCTGTCGTTGCTCAGGCAGGAGGGGTGACCTTTGTATTTATCCAGAATGCTTGCCGCTATCGGCAGCAATGGAATTGCCGCTCTTGTATTGGTTTTCTTTCTGTAGGTAAATATCCAGCGTTCCCCATCAACCCCAATACCAATGTCTACCAGTTTAAGTTTTTGAACGTCCGCATAGGAGAGCCCGGTATAACAACTGAATAGAAAAAAGTCACTGACCTGCGATAGTCTTCCAGTAGTAAACTGTTTTTCGGTGATCTTCTGCAATTCATCTGCGGTCAGGTATTCTCGATGGGCAGGTTTGGATTTCAATGTATGACCGAAGAAGGGGTCAGTGCTTATCCACCTATATTGTCGACAGATGCTCACTATCTTTTTAAGGTTTTTAACATGTTTGTTTGCGGTATTGGTATCATTTTCCTTAACCGTAGGGAGGTAGAAGTCAAAACCATCTATAAACTCATGGTCTATGCGCTTTACATTAAGGTCTGTCCTGTTGTATTTGTAGGCTATGTAATTAGTTACGTGTCTATCTAACACCTCAAATCTGTTAAGCGTCCCTTGAGCATATTCTTCTTTCTCCACCAATGCTCTCATTTTCACATTGTGGTTTTTAATTGCTTCGAGAATTGTATGCGTTTTTTCTTCTTTGCCCAGATAACAACATTTAATGCTATCAGCCGTTATTTCTTTCCCGTCGACACTTAGCGAGGTATGGGCTGCATAAACCTCGGCTTTTATATTATCCAGATGTGCATTTAGGATTTTAACATCTTCCCTTGTTCCAACCACTTTTCCTGCTCTTGCATTCCACCGCTCTGGTTCGCAGTTTCTGCTCGTGGACATTTCCGCACGAACCCCGTCCACGGTAATTCTTAAAAAGATAAAGTAAACAGCCCCTTTTGTGTAGTTTTTTGGCTTTTTTAAAAAGAAAAGCACGCTAAAATTAGTTTTCATAACGATAACATTAAGGTTAAACACCCGAGCCCGATTTTCGGGCAAGGGCTGCATCGCCATTAAAAACAATTAATTGACGATGCAAATTTAGCTTTGCAGTTTTATTCTAACAAGATGTTCATCTATTGAACTAGCTTACTTTCAATGTTTTAGTGCGAATTCGGGGAGTTTGGTAATATCGAGAATGACTCCCCTAATGACGCACATTTTATTTGCGAATTGGTGCATATTCTGGTATTTCTGGTAAAAGCAAAAACCCTGAAATCATTTGATTTACAGGGTTTTAGTTTTCTTTGATGTTGCTTCTGGTGAACCTTACTGACATTTTCTCGAACCTTTTTGTTTCAGATTTAAAGCGGATAATTATATTGGCTGATGAATTGAAGGAAGAGGAATAATACACTACCCTAGTAGAGAATTTGCAAAAATCTCTACTAGGGTAAATTTTAAATTGTATAAATTATTTTGTTTGACCAACATAGCTCATCGAATTTCATCGTTTTCTACATATTTATTTGGTTCAAAAATGTTCATCTGACACTCTAAAATAAGTGTAAGTTTATATTGGTTCATTGCATAATCATAACCCAGATCGTACAAATATCGAATACCTTTATTGAAGATTGCATGGGAATTAGTGTCAGAGGGTTATTTTAAATTAACTTTTTAATAGTTTGAGACATTTTTATGCATTTTTGCCTCAAGCTTTTCTCGTGTCCATTTATAAAACAATTAAAAACTAAGGGGAAAACTTGAACTATTCGATTTTAATGAAGTAAGGTGTAAAAGAAAACGGAGGCATTCTGCTCTTGACTACCTAACTCCCTGATTAAAAATAATACAGAAGCTGCCTAAAGCGTCTCTACTTTCATTACAATTACAGTAGCAACTCCAGTTATGGGGGTGGCGATGGATACGATTTTGTCTCAGGCGGAGTATCTGCTTTTGGGAACGGACTTAGGGGAAGGCGATCGGGTTTGAACTAGGGTCACTGTGTGATCCGTTGCCGAAAAGGATATGGCAGGGGCACAATGGCGTCCATGACCAGTAGCAGATCAGCTGTTTGCTCCTCTGATGTTTTTTCCATAGGCTATGGTAGTCTGTCGGCTTAAATGGGGTTCTCACTTTGGTTACGTGTTATTAACGGTGAGAACGTGGTTTTGTTGGGCAGTTTGTCCAAATGTTTAGCACAGAATGGGATGATATTTGCACAAATAAGTTTGAGATATGTACAATTAGCTGGTTATATAGACCAGGCTTGATTGGTTGCCGAAATACTAACTTTTTTATCAATCGCTATTGTGGAAAAATAACTTGTTACTCGTCAATAAGTTGAAAAGTAAAATTATTATTTTTACGAATATAATTAGCAAACATGAATACAGTTCAAAAAGGTGATGTCTTAGAGGAAGCGGCATTTATGATCATTGACGAAGCGGTAAGGTCTGGCAGGCTTGGGATTAATCCGGATTTTTGTAAGGTAAGGAGTAAAGTTCCCTACTTTTCAAAAGATAGGAACAGTAATATCATATTTGATCTTAGTATCGAACTGAAGTTGGCTGGCGCAACCGATTTGCATTTACTTTACCTGATTGAATGTAAAAACTATAATAGTTTAGTTCCTGTGAGCGACGTTGAGGAGTTCATTTGCAAGATCCAACAGGTTGCTGGATTAAATGTTAAGGGGATATTTATGACAAATTCGGACCTTCAGTCCGGTGCATTTAATCTGCTTAAAAGCAAAAGAATGATGTGGATAAAGGTTGACGGGGATGTCGGGGATATCATCCTTTACAATAAATCAAGAAAACCTACAAAATCATGTGGGCCCAAGGATAGAGCTTGGAGTGATGAAATGAGTAAGATTGAGGAAATCAAGGATCTCTATTCAAATGAGGACGTTCAGCTTAACCCTGAAAACGTAGATTCAATCATAAGTGAATTCTTATTGACGGAACTCAATGCGAGTGTCAACTGGTTTCCAGGAGAGGAAATAAGCAGCCTTGAGTTCCTTTCAAAAGAGAGCTTATCTGAAATGAGCCAAAATATTTTGAATTCCTTTTATGGGGGCCTGATCGAAAACGTCAAGACCGTACGAATCGATTCCTTTATGGGATTTATAACAAGAACCTACGGTGTCAAGTTTTTGGTGGACGTTCCATTTCCCATGGAAATGTCGAACGAAAACGGTTATTTCAATAGGAGGGAAAAGACGATACATGTAAATCCAGAGCTGGCGGGGACGGGGCAGTTCGCCTTTGTTGTCATGCACGAAATCTGCCATTTTATCTTGCATTCGAAAACAAGGATTTTCCGCAAGGATTACGAGGAAACTGCCGACTCTAAATTTGATAACTCCACGGGCAGGTATGTTCTTGAAAAAGAAAAGCATTGGATCGAATGGCAGGCCAACTATCTGGCATCGTGTCTTTTGATGCCACGGGTTTCTTTGATGTGGAAGCTGGTAGAGTGGCAGATGAATAATGGCATAAGCAAAATTGGTTCTCTTTGGGTTGACGATCAGGAATGCAATATCTTGGCCTATCAAAAGGCAATGACCATACTAGCCTACGAGTTTGGTGTAAGCAGAGGTATTTTGGAAATTCGAATGGCAGACCTTGGAATGGTCCGGTATAAAAACGAGCGCAGGAAGAGATATTATAGATCTTTTGGAGCAGAACGGCACGCTAGACCAATCGGTAGTGTGATTAGGTATTGGGCAGATAATTATCTAAAGAACTTTAATGACATTTCGAACAGCTGATAATCAGGGGTTAACAGTTTTGCCTCTCGATCTGGTACGTTTTGAAATCTCCATATAGCGTTCGTACTTCGCTTGAACACGTCGTTAGCGAAAATTTGGCAATGTTCGAGGTATATCTGGACAGGTTTTCTGAAATAGAGGGGTCGTCCTCGAATTGAGACGCTGTTGCAAAAACATAGGTTATCCGGCTTTCAAAGAACATTTCAGTAAATTCGCTTTCAGAAAGATTGTTCACAGATCTCCCTTTGGCGAGTATAGAATTGTAGACCTTTTTAAAATATGCGCTGTTTTTTGTTGCGATTGCCTCACTGACCCTTCTGCCACTGATCAAAATTTGGTTGGTAAGTTCCCTGACCCGCGCTGTGAAGCTGTGTTTAATGTGGATCAGCATTAGTTCCTCGCCATTGCGATAAATGATATCACATAACTCTACTCCATCGGGGGTAATCGTATCCATGACGAAATAGTCAATGCGTCCATCATAGGACTCATTGTACTCGCCCTCGTCCAGCAAAGAAGTCGAATTTGGCTTTTTCTGCCATGGGATATTTAATATGCCGTTCTGCAGTTTGGTGCTCTTCAGCACTGCGCTGGTCTGGCTGGCCAGGCTTTTGCAGAATGCGTCCTTTAATTTGTACCATTTGGTATCGATTAAAAACACAGGCTCTTTGTTGATATTGAACTCAGCATTGAAGTGGAACAGAAATCCACTACTGGTTGTATTTTTGGTTCCAGTATAGCAATGAACCCTGACGCCACGCAGGTAAAAGAGGAATGATTGTTCGTTGTTTCCATGAAGCTCATAACCGCGTAGCACTATTGCTTTGACGATTTCATTCTTGTCGTGAAGAGTTGCGAAAATTTCGTGCTTATCGTCTTTGCCCTTTTCCTTTAACTGGTATGTTTCTGCCTCATAAAAGGCCTCAATGTTATTAGGACTGCAGAAATCATATTCAAAATGCGCATCCATATTCTTCGCTGTGCCCTGGAAAACTGGGATATAGTTAAAAATTCGGCTAACTAGTTGCATCTGAAGATCATCGATGACCACTTTGTCCCGTACCTGGATGTAGGAGCTTAATAATTCTTGGGGGGCGATGCCCTTGATGACAAGTAGCTCCCTGATAATCTGGTCGAGTACATCGAAACTGACCTGTTTGTTTACCCTAAAGGCTTTCCCGACACTGATATTTAAACGATCGCCTGATTTTTGCAAAAGAAAATCAAAGTGCTCATTACTTGTCTCTTTATCAAGTTTGATATTTAGTTCCTTTGGTATCTTTCCGAACTGAAGGTAGTTTATCATCTTGTACTTGTCCCTGAACTGTTCGCTGACGCCAATCTGCTGGCCTATGATTCTTCTTGACTTGGTAGAGAAAGCTTCGTCATTTTCGATTGATATAATCCTGTCGTAGATATCAAGGCCAAACTCGTGGTCAATCACCCCGACGATAATTGGATAGGCATTTCCGCCAACCACGGCATATATGTCGTGTTCGGTTTCGATAAAAAGTATAAGTGATAACTTTGTCTGTTTGAACATTTCGGGACTGGACTTTAACTGCTCAGGAAGAAAACTAGCCCATTCAGAAGTCTTGTCTGGTACCGAGTGCAGGTACAGGAAATAGGTGATGTCATCCTTGACAAAACTATCTAATTCCAGGTTTTCTCTCTTCAATGGCCAGCCGAATTTTCCGTAGGCCAAACGAATAATCTTTTTTAAAACATCAAGAATGTTGGCTATGCCTTTTAGATCGCGATGATCGTTATCGATCTTAAAAATTTTCGGTAGAATGGTCATTTGAGAGCGGAGTTGAGAGTGCAGCATTAAAGCTGGCAATTAAATCTTGCTTTTGCAACTATTTGCTTGTACAATTTACGAAGGACCAGTTTGTGACACTTTAGTGTGAGGCCATTGTGACCTTGATTGGGGATTTAGGAGGCACAGACCATATCGGTTATCAAAATAGAGACAGTCCAATTCGTTAATAATTGACCATATTATTAATTTAACTGTTAATGCAGTACAATTATTTTCTATTTTTAAAAAATGTTCAGTCCGCCACGGAATTTAATGGTCTATGTAGTTAAATCTACACAGAAAGACTTATTCACATTAATTATTAACTGGGCAAAAAATACGAAATCGTTATATGATAGCAACAGAAATCTCAATTACCGTAAATCGAGAATCAGACATTACTTTGGTACAACAAAAAATTATCGAGAAGAAAATGCGTTTTCCGGTCTACATACTTGAGTACGAATTTAGCTGCCAAATAAACTTTAAAAGTGATTATGAAGAGTGGGAATTGGATAGCGCAATACTTGAATGTTTCCCAGAATATGGCTAAACTACCGATCTTGAAAAAGGACGGAAAGAAATTAGAATTCAGATATCCAGATACCAGTCTGAATATTCTACAGATGGCTGGGGACAACCAATAGAAAATCCTCTGAATGAAACAAAATATCTGATCCGAAAATCAAACAAAAAAGCTGAAAAATTCAGTCCTAGAATAAAAGTCTTATTTGAAGACAGAGAGCAATATTACCATGTTAATATAGTTGATGGCATAAACAAAGCGAACAACGAGAAAGGCTTCTTGTTATTAGATAATTTCAAGAATAATAATGAAGATAACAGTGGGCAGATTTTACCTCCTATTTGGAAGATAAAAAGGAGGCGATAAGGGAGCTACAGAAGACACCACGTAAGACTATCAGAGACTTTGTTAATGCGTGCAATAGGGGTAAAGAAATTGATGTTTTGAAAAACCTTGCAGATAACTTCATATTTGAGCGCAGAAAAAATTGGCAGAATATTACTAGAACAGAAGGAACCGCTGAATTCAAAGCCTATTTAAACTCTCCAGATCAACGATTGTATGGTAAAAACTTCAAGATAAGATCATCTTGGGACTTTAGTATGCCCACAGTAACCATTGGCGTAAAATATTTTCCTATATCTGAAGTTTCTCAAATAAAGCCCATCCAAAAGTTTGGTCAGATTAAGTTTAATCTGGAAGATAATAAGATTGTGAATATTGTAGATGAAAGTTAAAATTTTTTAAGCTCAAAAATCTTCAAGGTAAGTTTTAGAATTTGTTCTTATCATTCTTTTAAGCGACCTTGTGGTAATTTATTTCCAAATTGAAAATTATAAATTACGCGAAGGAGAGTACTATCTTGGAATTAAAGGGAAAAACAGTTTTTATTGATTCTTCGGTTTTCATAGGCCAGAATTTTCTTCATGGCACAGTTATTAAAACCTTTTTGAACCCAGTCTATAAGGATTATTTTAATATTGTAATGCCCAAACTAACGGTGAATGAGATAAAGGCAAATTTCAAAAGAAGAGCTGAGCGAGCTATAGAAAAACACGGGCAATTGATTAATAACAAATCTCTTGATGAACATGGAAAGAAAATAAATATCGATATTCTGAAAAACAGTGGGGCAGCCAGGGATTTAATAAAACGGATGCCAAAGCTTTCTGTTTTGGTTGATGAGTTTTCTAAGACTTTGGATAATGTGTTGGATAATGCCGATGTTATTATTTTAGATTACCCGACAATCGACACTACCCAGATTTTTGACGACTATTTCAATTCCAGACCGCCATTTGGAGCTGCTGACAAGAAGAGCGAATTCCCTGATGCATTTGCTATCGCCCAGATTGAGCAATATGGGATAGACGAGGGTAAGGATATTTTTGTCTTTTCAGAGGATAAGGATTTCCATTCACTGGGAAGTGGTTCACTAAGTATTGTAAAGGATTACAAGCGTTTTATTGAGGAACTATTGGGCGTAAGCAGGTCTAGGAAACTCGAAGAGATCATTGAAAAGAAGGGCAAGGACCTAGACAAATATGTTATATCGTGGTTGGAGGATGAGCTCAACGATGAAAGTATCTATATAGATATTGTTAATTATATGGAGATATATGGCATCACAATCAATTCGACAGAGGTAATCGACCGAAAGTTTGAGGTCGTGGGGGGTGATAAAGAAACCTTTGAGGTGGAAGCCATTTTGGAGATTAAAGTTGACGTGTCGGTTCAGATTGATGATGAAGACACTGGCATCTATGACAGCGAAGATAAAGTAATGTTATTTCGTGAACAAACGGATATGGGAATACAACAAACTGTTGAAATTCCTGTACTAATGTCTTTTTATATCGTCGATGGTGAAGATTTCGATGAAGAATTTGAGGTTATTGAATATAACAAGGGTAAAAGCCTAGAACTTGAACGGCCGGATTATTATTCTTAAATATTTATGTTCCAGAAAATTATGAAAGACCGACAATTATGAGTGACTTAAAAAAACGACAACATTATGGTGGGCGACATTTTCTTCCGCCTTGGGTATAGAATGAAATATTTCCCTTTTAATCTTTATTTAAATGCTTCCGCTCTCATTCATAGACGCCAAATTGTGGAAGCAGGATCACGCGGCGTATTTGAAGAAAGAGGAAATTGAGCTAATCACAGAACTGGATTATATAAATGAGAATATAGAACATTATTATGGACTCACGAAGCAAGAACAAACCTTGACTGAGACGTTGAACTCAATCTTAGAAAAAAATCTAGGAAATTTTGACGAAGTTTAATGCATCCCATAGTGAATTTGAAATCGCTGCAATAAAAGGCATTGGAGAAGCCCTCGCACCATGGTGACGCAGAGGAACTTGAGAAAAATAATTTAGGTGAAAATGACACAGAGAGAAATTGATTTAAAGGCTATTATACGAGAATTTTCGATTTGAGAACGCGAGCTTACCAACCATTCTTCTTTAAATCTTCAAGACGGAAATATTATATCGGAATACGTAATCTGCGAGATTCTTAACTGTATTTTCGGTTATAGGCTAAAAAACCTAAATGCAACCGCAGGCAACCAAGCCGCTATTGACCTAGGCGATACGGAGAATGGTATCGCCTATCAGATTACAACGACGAGTAGCGTGAGAAAGATTCAAGACACACTCGAAAAATTTATCAAGCATGATCAGGATAAAATCTTTGAGAATGTTTATATTCTGATCCTGGGACAAAGGCAAAAGAGCTATCCATCTTTAAAAATACCCGAATCACTCAATTTTGAGACCTCAACAAACGTATTAGATTTTAGAAGTCTTATCTATCATATCAATTTCCTACCTAGCTCTAAATTATCTGAACTCAAAAGAATTGTGGTGTCTAGTCTGGCAGTTAATTACAAAAACAGCCAGCCCAGGTTAGTTGACCGTCAAAAAAAAGCGCTAGCGATGAAGAAGAAAGTTTATAGAGATTTTTTAGACCATGAGACGATATCGGAAAATTTCAGAAGGCGTACTTTTGCAAAACGGACCTGTTTTAATTTTGGAAGCGCAATAGTTAGGCAGGTAGGTGATAGGATGTTTCCAGATGCTGACCCTGAAAAGCCTTCCTGGGCAAAAATGGAATTTTATAATCTGTATGATTATGGAGTGGAATTTATAGGCCATGGCGGTAATCTTATCGTTGATCCGCAAGGCTATTGGGACGTTCTAGGTCCTGATGATAACCGAAGATCAAAATCGCTTTATAAAAAAACGCACGCTAACACTTTTTGCCGCCTGGCCTTTGAGGATATTGAGACTTATGATCTTGCTCCTGATGTGTACTATGGTTATCCGACAATTTATTGTGAGTTCAAGCATGATGGCTGGCCATTTGAGCAAGTCCTGTTTGGAAACATGGGGCAGGAAAAAGATTTCTATCCAACTTACTACTTTGATGAGAAAAAACGGAAAAATTTGCTTTAAAAAAGCCTCAATCACAAAGCGATATTTGACTTCCCGTATTTAACCCGTACAAATCAGAAATTACATTATATCTGTGTATGCTTGGTGGATGAGTAGTAAATTACTCAAATCTAAGAGATGTATGAACATCGTAAAGGATATACTGAAAAGTTTTTTAGGCCGCTCACCTGAATATGTCATCTAAAAAGCAATACAGAATTGCTTCTAGCAAGTGAGCTATTGTGTGCCTATGGAGGACTTACGATGGAGATTTTGGAGCACGAGATCAGTTGATTCGGAAAACCCGAGGCAATTCATTTCGGCTGAAATTAACCACCTTAAATTGATAATATTGAGATGATTATAAAAATAATTGTAATTATTTTAGTTGGTCAATCCGCCACGTAATTAGCTGGTCAATGCTTCAGTAATTTCCATTGTAATGGCTCCAGATAAGGAAACGTTGCATAACCTGCAAATAGGCAAACAGGATGAATTCTCTAGTCTATTTACCAATATGGTCGATAGGGTTTTAGAGTATTCCGTCACAAGTCCGACCCAACAGAAAGAAACTAAAAAAGGTAGCTTGTTTGGCGTTTACAATTGTGTAACGGGTTATTTTCAGAATGTGAAAAGCTAGAAGGATACAGAAACAAAATTCAAATCCATTATGACAGGCAATGTGTTGGGCAAGGTGCAAACTACATTTGATTTATGCGGGGATTTTGCAAAGGTGGGAGTGAATGCGCTTAATTAGGGGATGTTAAAATAGCAAAATGGGCACTAAGGACAGATTGTTCTTAGTGCCTTGCTATGCCAAAAATTTCGGGCGGCCCTTGCGGGCAATAAGTTATATCAAGATGAATCTAAGAACCATTTTAGTAGTCAATTTAATTGCTAATTTATCGATATTAGAATTCACTCATAATTCGATGCTTACCTCGCCGAGAACACATCTATTAAGTTACCGGTAATTTTTTATTACCTTCGAAAAGCTAGAAGAATTATGATCAACTACATTACAATAGAAGGAAAAGTACTTATCGCAGAACTTGACGATGCTAAATTAGGTGATGAGAAAGAAATTCAGGCTTTTTTCAAGGATGAAGAAAACATTCCTATTGGTAAACTTGCTAAATACTTTTTGAATGAAAATCTCAATTTTCTATGTGGTTCGGGAACTTCTGTAGCTATTGGTGGTAAAACCATCAACAAGGATGAAAACCCATTTGAAGCTATTGTCAAAGAACTGGAAGCCACAGGCTCTCCATCGGATTATGTTTTGCAACTGATCAAATTCTTTAAATCCAATGATCTTTTGGAAAAAAAGTTTGATAAAATCAATCAGGAATACCTATATTATTTGAACAATAAGGAGGATGCTGTAGCCGCCACACTAATTAAAAGCTATTTAAATAAAGCTTTGAAAGTATTCGTCGATAATTATGTCCCGTTTCCCATTGAATATGTAAAAGATAAACTCGCTGTGCATGAATTGTTTATCAATAAGATTATCAGTCGTAAAGAAACACTAAACAGGCCTAGAATATTTACGCCAAACTATGACCTAGCCTTTGAAAATGCCTGCGAAAAGATTGGAGCAAGTTATAACAATGGGTTTAGAGGTGTGCACATGAGGAAATTTGATCCTGACACATTTCATAATGAAACCTATATTAAACAAGATTCTGGAGACAAAGGAAAAAGGATAGCTACTTATTTAAATATATATAAGCTTCATGGGAGCATTTCTTGGCAGTATACAGATAGTATCAATGATCTTTATAATCTCAAAGAAATCCAAATATCCGACAGTTCGGAAAAGGACGAGTTTGAGTTCGAAAGCCTAATGATTTATCCAATTCAAACAAAAAAATCCTATTCTCTGGACTTGCCATATAGTGAGTTATTCCGGAATTTTTCTAAATGTCTTACTGAAACCCAAAATACGCTGGTTATCGTAGGTTATTCCTTTTTAGACGAACATGTCAACGATATTATCAGAACTGGTTTATACAACCCAAACTTATCACTAATAGTATACTCGTACTCTTTGATTACGAATACCAGCCCCCTCTTTCTGCAAACGCTCAAGGCTCGGAGTGGAAGTGACAGTCGAATCATCCTTTTCGAAGGCAATTTAGTAGGTGATTTCAGCAATGTGGTTAAGTATCTAATTCCTTTAAGTACATTTATACCGGCTAAAGACACGATTATTGAAACGTTAAAGGAACTTTCGAAATAGAATATGGCGTTTAAGATAGGAACTGTCTACCGGATTACGAACCGTTATCTGGAAATAATTCATGATAAAGATATCTTTTCAAAGCCAGTGTCTTCTGGTAACGGTCTTCATATTGTAGGCATGCTCAATGGATACGTTTCAATACCTTTATACAATTCCCAAAATGCAATCGGAATTATATTTGAACAACATGAACCTTCAAAAGAGCGAGAGGCCTTGTTCGCTCCAAAGATAGATCTTATCATTTCCAAAATCAGATTGATTGGAACCTTTAATCCTTCAAGCAATTCGTTTAAAAGAGGAATTGACTTTTTTCCTACTTTGGAGGCGGACGTGTTTACCGTTGACGAAAAACAACTAGAGGCTATCTATAATTCCACTATAAAACCAAATACTGCCGCACTACAACTCGGGCAAGATATTTATTTCGATCAAGTAAAAATCAATGCTGATCCAAATGTTTTGTTTGGAAAACATTGCGCAATATTTGGCAATACAGGAAGTGGCAAGTCATGTACCGTAACCTCAATTCTACAAGGAGTCTATCGGAATAGTGGCCGCCTGCATAATGTGACAAATAAAAAACTAAAAACCATCATCATAGATTCTAATGAGGAATACTCGGACATCTTTAATGAACCCCTAGACCCAGGTGCTGGGAGACCATCTTGGGTTATACTCAAAGACTACTCCGATATGGAACTTTCCCACAAAGATTTAAGCTTCTATGAGATCACGGAACTCTTAAAAGAAGATTCACCCAACGTGATACCCTATCTTAAAGAGGCAGTTTTAAAGCTAAAAAAATCATCGAATGCTGACCATAAAGTATATTATGAATTTTCAGAATTGCAGATAGAAATAGAGGCAGCAGTACCATTAAAGAATGGCAAAAAAGACGAATTTACTATAGGATTTCTAAAACATGTCATCAAGCGCATCAAACATTATTGTTCAGACGAACGTTTTGATGCGGTATTCAATAAACAGGGCAATAGCATAGAGGACTTCCTTAATTCTCCTACAAAGCAGGTGCTGATTTTATCCTTGCGTGTGTCAAATGATATCCTTGCATTGCTTGTGTATATGATTAGTAAAAGTATTTTTAACTTCAAGACAACAGCAGGCAATCGTCAGAAAGATAATATTCTTTTGGTACTAGAAGAGGCGCATCGGTATATTTCTACATCCAGTACGGATCAAATTAACAACTACTATATCGATAAGCTGGCACGCGAAGGGCGTAAATTTGGAGTGAATTTGATGGTCTCAACACAAAGGCCATCTGAAGTTTCTAATACAGTGATTTCGCAATGCAATTCACTTATCGTGCATAAAATAACCAACAGCCGAGATTTGGAATTTATACGAAATACCATTGAGTATGACGACAAAAGCCAGATTGATTTACTAACCAGCCTTAAGCAACAGCAGGCCTTAGTCTTAGGAGAAGCGTTTGCCTTTTCTTCTTTAATCAAAATTGCAGATGCGGATCCGTTGCCGCAAAGTGAAACACCGAAAATTTTCACTTGAGCTTCTCCTACTTGATTGAAACCCCAAACGTAGAGCAAATAAGTCAATTATTTATTAATTTTTACAAGTGCACTGATTAATAATTACTTGGAAGACAGTAAGCTTAACTATTTTTTTTACTAATTTTATTAGCGTATACTTGTCTGGGAATTCAGCGGAGAAGAGGTTAAAGATACTTAACCGCTATGCTAATGAAGCGTAATATTTTAACTTCGGCTAAAATTAGCTTGAAATTTAAATTGCTACTGGGCTTGAAAATTCTGAAATTGCATAAACTTATATTTTTAATAGAAAACCTTGAAGGGACATATAGCAAAACATAAAATTGCCGAACTTAAACAACTCTATCTTGCTCCTTTACCGTCCAGTCGCACTGGTGCGCTTTATAATGCTTTTTCCTACCCGACGAAGATATCCCCGGAAGCCATTGGTATTTTCATAGCTTGTCATACTGAAGTGGGCGCTACAGTACTTGATCCTTTTGCGGGGAGTGGCACAACGGGGCTTGGAGCAAAATTGGCACACAAACCTACGCAGTATATGATTGATACGGCGAAAGCTTTAAAACTTAATCCAAAATGGGGTAAAAGGAAAGCTTTTTTGTACGAACTCAGTACTTTAGGTGCATTTGTTTCTGAAACCATGTCAACTCCTCCGGAAACGTCAGAATTTGAAAACGCAGCCTTAGAACTCATCCATCAAACTGAAGCGGAGTTGAATAATATTTATGCAATTAAAGACAATGCGGGTGGGCAAGGTATAATTAGGCATGTGATCTGGTCAGATGTATTGAGCTGCCCGCAGTGCAGGGAAGAAATTACATTTTGGTCAGCTGTGGTAAGACAAGAGCCATTAAGCCTTGCACAGGATTTCATTTGTCCTCATTGCGGTTTTGCTGATGATATAGGTAAAATTAAACGTGCCACTGAGACTGTATGGGATGAAGTACTGCAACAAAGTCATGAACAGAAAAAAAGAGTTCCGGTTAAAGTGTATGGGAAGACGGATAAAAAAACATGGAGTAGACTGATTACCGAGAACGAAAAAAAGGATATCAAGTCTCTTCTAACGGCATTTCCTCTAAATAGTTTCCCTAAGCATGAAATACGTTGGGGAGTTTTACACCGTGCGGGCTACCATCATGGTATTACACACCTTCATCATTTTTATACAAAACGAAATGCACAGGTGTTTTCTGTGTTATGGAAGAACATTGAAACATTTCCACCCTCTCTTCAATCAGCCTTGAAGTTGTTGCTTTTAAGCTATAACTCGTCCCATGCGACGCTTATGACTCGAGTAGTTGTTAAAAAAAATAGTACAGATTTTGTCATTACAGGCTCGCAATCCGGTGTGTTATATGTTAGCGGCTTACCTATAGAAAAAAATATTTTTGAAGGTCTGCGCAGAAAGATCAAAACATTTAAGCAGGCATTTGACCTAATGCACAATAGCGCAAGTCAGGTAGAGGTAATAAATGCAAGCAGCACTAAACTTAACCTCGCAGATGAGTCAGTCGACTATATTTTTACCGATCCGCCATTCGGAGACTATATCCCTTATTCAGAAATCAATCAGCTAAATGAATTTTGGCTGGGTAGGCTGACTGACCAACATAATGAAGCAATTGTGAACAAAGCCCAGGAAAAAGGAATTACTGAATACCACACCATAATGCAGGCTGTATTTTCTGAGATGCAAAGAGTATTAAAGTCTAAAGGTTCATTAAGTCTTGTCTTTCACTCTGCGCAAGCAGAGATTTGGCGAGCATTAATTGATGCTTATCAAAAGGCAGGCTTCCAGGTCATCACATCAAGCATTTTGGATAAAATACAAAATAGCTTTAAACAGACGAACTCTACTGTAAAAGTACAGGGAGATCCCTTGTTGCTTTTGACCAAGTCAACTGCTTCGGATAAAGTACTTTCAAAAGATGATCTCAGTGAAAAAGCATTGATAAGAGAACTGATTGGTAGCGCATTTATGAATAGTGAAAACTTGGAAGAACAAAAACCTGAACGACTGTACTCAAGGTATATTAATGCTTGCCTAACACGCGGGAATCCAGTTTGGCTGGACGCGGTAGAATTTTACAAGCTGATAAAGGATGAACTTCCAAGATTACAATTCACGCTTCAAACATAGTTTATTGAAGATCGATCAAATAATGCAGACAGGTAAAAAAGAACTTGGTCAATTCTTTTCCGGAAAAAGGGTGGGTAGGATGCTTGCCTATCTGACGAGACAAAATGCAAAAGATATCATAGACCCGATGTGCGGGACTGGAGATTTGTTGCTTGCTTGTGCTGAGACTATTGTTTCCGCAAAAACGATGACTGGTGTAGAAATAGATCATCTAGTATACGAGCAGGCAAACAAAAGGACAAAAGGTATTAAATCTTCTATGCTAATTCAGGGTAATGCGTTCGCTCGTTCCATGCTAAAGAAATTCTCACCCAATGGCTATGATTTGGTGATTACCAACCCTCCATATGTTCGCCATCAAGAGATTAAAAAGTCAAACCTGACCGATGCACTTGCAATGGATGACATCAGGATAAACTTAATCAGTGAACTGGAGCATTTTAATACACTTAGCGTAGAGGATAAAGAAGAGTTCCGCATTATTATCTCGAGTTATTCTGGGTTGTCAGATTTAGCAGTTCCCTCTTGGATATTATGCGCTATGCTCGTAAAAGAGTCAGGGCAAATCGCATTGGTAGT
The DNA here is from genome assembly GCF_054061655.1 of Pedobacter sp. UYEF25. Classification (NCBI taxonomy): domain Bacteria; kingdom Pseudomonadati; phylum Bacteroidota; class Sphingobacteriia; order Sphingobacteriales; family Sphingobacteriaceae; genus Pedobacter; species Pedobacter sp. UYEF25. Next base: position 192,107 of record NZ_JBSSEL010000008.1, read on the forward strand.
TCCTGAAACCTGGTTGAGCAGGGATTATGCAAGCATTATTAAGTACATTCTACTGAAGTGGTTTAAAATAGACTATATTGTAGAAGACGCAAATGCTTCATGGTTCAAGCCTACACAGGTAAAAACAACTTTGCTTGTCGCTACAAGAATTAAAAAACGCAATTCGATTTTATCTTGGACAAAAGAAAGCTTTAGCAGTTCTCTTGTCTATAAGACGTCAATGAACGATCACAGTTTAGTTGGAAAAGTTTACCCCGATGCGGTTGCGAGTGAGATTGCTTTTGTTAAAGCTATTACCAACGGCCAACAGTTCCCTGAATTCTTTGAATCTAAACATACATTTATAAAGGATTTCGCAACAGATTTGTTGTTTGCAGCTCAAAACTATAGATGGTATAAACTACTTGAAAACACAAAAAATGAGACTCCATCCGTGACGGGAAATATTAAGCGGTCTTCTTATCTCAGGCAATGGCATCAGTATTCAAAAGTATCTTTCTTTACGTTACAGGAATTGGGGGTTGAAATCGGGCAAGGTCTTAGAACTGGTGCGAACAACTTTTTTTACTTATCATATAACGCTGAACTGAACGAACAAATCTTAATCGCTCCCAGGGAGGAATACAACATGCAGGCTTTTCAGGCACATTCGCGGTATTTCAGTCCTGTTCTCAGACGACAATCTGATCTAAAGGACAATTTCTGTGTGCACCTTAGCGATTTAAATCATGTTGCATTATCTTTGCAACATTATATTTTACCAGAAGATTTTCAGCATTTACCAAATGACCAGGCTTTCTCATTTTCATATGAACAAGTTCCGCGTGAGCTTGCTCGATATATAAAGAAAGGCGCAGAAATGCGCAACGGTGGAGGCAATGATGATCCACTCTTTCCAGAGCTTAGCGCCGTTAAAACTAATGTCCGAAAGTGGAACAGTAAAAGGCCAAGTGAAAAGCCAAGATTTTGGTATATGCTTCCTGAATTTAAAGCGAGACATAAAGGGTCTTTAGTAATTCCACGAGTTAACTCTTCTGAACCAAAAACTAGGATTAATATAGACAACGTCCTAATAGACGCTAATTTTTCAACTTTATGGATTGTTAAAGAAAGTAACAAATATAGCCAGCATTCGCTTTTAGCTTTATTAAATAGCACATGGGCTATTGTTTCAATGGAACTGTATGGGACGGTAATGGGCGGTGGAGCCCTAAAACTAGAGGCCACGCAACTCAAAAAAATTCCTTTTCCGTCCCTCAGTGATCAACAACTTTCCTCATTGCATCTAATTGGCAAAAAGCTTAGTCAGGCAAAGGACAAGCCAACCAAACTAATTAATAAGATTGATTCTATAATTTTGGAAAGTTTTGAATTTGGAAATCAACAATCCGAGAAACTAAAAGAACTGTCGAACATTAAAGCAAACTTGCTTAAAAAACGGATTAAATAATGGAGGCTACTCAAGTAAACTTAAAAGCCGCCAGGCTCTGTCTTCAGGAAAGCAATTCTCTGATTAATGCCGGAAAAAACGAACAAGTGGTAAGGGATAGTTTCACCTCGCATTTAAGACAGGTATTTACAGAAGCACCAAATTGGATACTTCGCCACATTCAGGGTAGTGAAGCTGCTGTAAAAATTGCGAAGAATGGTAGTAGTAGCACAGGATTTGTTGACAATTTAGTAGATCTCACAGCTATTGAGTACGAAGGAGATTTAAGGAATTCCAGTAAATACCGTCAAGGTCATTTGCAAGTGAAAGATTATTGCGCAAGTTTGTTTAATGCTGGCAACGATCCAGATTTGATCATTGGTATATTATCTGACACAATACGGTGGTATGCATACCAGATAGATGTTTCTGCTCTGAATGGAGAAGTCTGTAGCAGGGAAAACATTGTGCTGATCGAACTCGAGCATATTGATTGTTCAGGTGCTACAAAAAAGGATGCATTGGATTTGATACGATTTCTGGTAAAATATCTAGCTCGTATCGGCGCAAGGCCGGTTACTGCAAACTCTATTGCTAAGGATCTTGGTTTTGAAAATCGCTTTAGTCGTACACATGTGCTTGCCTTATCGGGGATTATTTCTTCCGCTTTTGAAGATAACCCAAAATATGCGAACCTCATCTCGGAACTCTGGTGCAATTTTGTAAGCTATCTAAGGGAGGAAGGTCAGTCTGATACTTTTGACTTGACTACATATGTGGACGAATACTACATCCTTACATTAGGTAAATTATTGTGCGCCAATTATCTGGAAAACAAGGCGCTTAATTCTGACGATGCCGAGCTTTCCAGTATCATTAATGGATCCTTCTTTGAAAATAGAGGTCTGCTGAATTTCGTTGAGTATGACTATTTCGGATGGATTAATGCCACTCCAAACATCGAAGTAATCCTTCCGATTGCTAGAAGCATGCAGCAAGATTTAATGGCTTATGATTTCCGCTCTAACCCAGTCGAAGACCTCTTTGGGGAACTAATGGCTCAATTGGCTAATCGTTCACAAAGATTGCTACTTGGACAGGAATGGACACCCGGTTGGTTATCCCAAAAAATTGTAGAGCAGGTAGTTTCGAGTCTTGAGTCTGCTGTTCCTATTCAATTTATCGATATGTGCTGTGGATCCGGATCAATGATTGTGGAAACTATAAAAATTGCAAAAGAAAGGATAATAGCAAACAATGCCGATTTAAGTAAAGAAGCCAAGCTACATTTATTGAACCAATGCATTACTGGTTTTGATATTGATCCACTTGCAGTGATGCTATCTAAAATCAACTGGGTTCTTGCCGCACTAGACTGGATCGCACCTCTAGGTACCCATCAGATCTCCATACCAGTCTACCATGCAGATTCCCTATTTGCAATTACGCCAATCTCTAATAGTGGCAATGACGATCAGGCAAACGTGTATTTACTAAAAATAGCTGAGTATGCGATAGACTTGCCCCAGTATCTTATCAGCCCCGAATACCGCTCTTTTTTTGACAACCTAATCGATTATTGTTACCGATTGGTGCGTTCAGCGGAAGGTCAACCTAGTTTAATTATTGATCTTTCAGACCTCACCTCACAAGTGCTCTCTATTCAAGTAGAGGTTGGTGTTGATCTTGATGGCGAGCAGATTATTGAAGTTACTGAATTTCTGAATGCCCTGATGGAGAAAATAGATCTTCTTAGCAGAGACGGAAGAAATGGGATTTGGTCATATATCTTAAGGAATAGTTTTAGACCGGGCTTGGTATTGGGCCAGTTCAATGGCCTTGTATCTAATCCACCTTGGCTTGCACTAAGTAAAGTTGCGCACAACCCATATCAGACAATACTCAAGAAGAAGGCTGATAATTTTGGTATTAAGCCACCGGGTTCTTCTCATTTGCATATTGAACTCGCTACAATATTCTTACTTCACGCTATTCAACAATACTTGGTTGATGGTGCGCAGATAGGTTGTATTGTACCGGAGACTTTACTAAATGGGCATCATCACAATCCTTTCCGAAAGATGGCTTTTTCTACGGCCAGTTCCGCTGTAGCATTTGACATCGATGAAATTTGGAAAGTGCAGGAACACGTGTTTAAAAATAATGCAATTGTACTATTTGGCGTAAAGGAATCACCGGATTTAAGTTCAGCAGATCCCATTTCTGGAAAAGTTGTTTATCAGATAATACCTTCAAAAAACATTACTTTTTATAAAAATACGCAAGGCAACAGAACTGCATGGAGCGAGCAAGCCATTGCCGATGATGGCTCCGGATTCTATAACCCGGCTTCATTCCGACAAGGCGCAGATATCATGCCTAGAAGTCTACTTTTTTATGAGGTAAGTGCAGGACTAAATATCAATCAGGTAGCGATAAAATCTATTAATCCCACAACCAGCCCAATTGCGTTCACCGTAAAAGATGCTAAAAAGCACCAAGGATTTTCTTTAGCTCCACGAATGGTTCCTAAAGAATTCATTTTCGATGTGGTGACTTCCAATCTGCTCACCGCATTTGATGTTGCACCACTGCAAAAAGCCTTGCTACCTATTAAAAAGAACATCAATAATGTCTGGGAAGTTCTTTCAAATACAGCAATTGTAGGTAAGGGGCCTGGTGTCGCGAATACTTTGAGCGCTATTGCGAAGACTATTGATCCTTTAAGAGGTGATGCTAGTACAATATTTTCTCTTGTTAATGTGAGAGGTAAGCTGAGCCAACAAATTCTTCCTCCTACAGGGTTTATTGTAATGACTGGTGCCGGGGGTGGAAAAGTATGCGCTGGATTTCTTGACCTTGGACAAGTAGACGCTAAGCGATTAATTTTAGATCAAACTGTATATTTTGCTTATGTTTCTACTCTTGATGAAACGATTTATTTGACAGGTCTGCTCAACAGCGAAGCCATCAATGAGATCATAGAAGAGTTTCAGCCACGCGGGGCTTTTGGAAAAAGGCATGTACACAAACTCCCATTTGGAGTAACCCCACCTTTTGATTCAGCTCAAGCTGCCCACCAGGACGTAGTTGCGAAAACAAAAATACTAATTGGCCAATATGAGGTAATAAAAAAAGGTGATGCAGAAATAATACTGGACCTTAATCCCAACTCAAGTACCTTAAGCAGACGTCGAAAAAGGATTGGGCAACGTATCAAAACACTCTCAGCTTACGATGAATATGAAGCCGCGTGCAGAGCACTTTATGGACTCTGAGTCAATGCTTTGGAGCAATTTTATGATGTGTAATGAAATTGTTGTTTCCGGTAGTTCAAAGCCTGCTGAATAAATCATACAGTCAGAAATGCGATGATGCTAGTTAAAGCAGATGATGATTTCATCGAGAGTCTTTGTCGATAGTACCTTATTAAACAAGATACGTTTTGACGGCTAAAATATGATTTTACTTTTAATCTAAATTTGATCAGATGTTGTTAAATATTACAATAAAAAAGACGGGTGTATAATATGCTATTTTTAAAAGTTAAAACGTCTAAAAAAGAAGTCGTTAAAAGTATAATAATGACATATTATGCCCGTAAGGGCCGGCCGAAAATTTTAAGGGTTTTAGAGGCTAATGCATAATAACTATTGCAATCAATCCTAAGACAATACAGAGCACCCCAAAAAAATTAAGTAGTTTTTCTATTATCGAAATCATCAATGCCTTTAAATAGCTAGAATAGATTTGCAATCCTGTAATGTTTCTGCGGTCAAATCTGCGTTTTCCAATTTGATAGCGAATGAATACACCTATTAACAAAAATAAAATACCATTCGAATTATTGTAACTCTCCATAACACTTAAAATGAAAATGGGGGATTTCTCCCAATGTCATTAAGTTAAGGAACCCCTCAGCATAAAGCCCCCTCTAAATCTCCAGAGAACGGAGACTTTAGCTTCGCACTTTTTTCAAGTCCTCC